>JAYTAK010001462.1:0-5310 GCA_043737515.1 Candidatus Kuenenia sp.
GTGCGCTGACAGGAATGCGAGTCGCGGAGCGACATCGCCTACGTAGCACAGTCGCTCCGCGACTGTGATTCACCCGGACATTCGTCGTGTACCTGCCCAATACCGGATTGTGCTGGCGTGCCCGACGCTGCAGCCACTCCTGTCTCTTCTGACACCACTGCCTTTTCTTCGTGTGAAAGTACGGAAACCAGAATCGATGACAGATCTTCCGGCCTCACGAATTCGAACGAAGTATCGGCCACGGTAAAGTCAACATACGAACTCCAGGCACTGAACACGCCCGTCGATGTCACGGCTCGAACCCACACACGATATTGGTACGGAGCCAGTCCGGATATCGGCGTATAACTGGTTGAGGTGATGTCGGTGCGATTGATGACGACGCCCGTGCCATCGCGTTTTGAAACCCACAATTCATAGTGATCCGCACCCTGCACGGGAGTCCAGGAATACGTTTGGGGACTAGTTGACGTGGTACCGGTCGGCGTGAGCAGAATCGGTTTACCACCGACGTTGAAATCCTTTTGCACGCTCCAGCCACCGACGATGCCTGAGTTGTTCAGACCGCGAGCCCACCAGCGATAGTCTCCGATCGGCAGCGCAGACGACGGAGTGAAACTGGTCGCTGCAATATTTGTTTGAGTCAGGACCGTTACATTTGTCGCGCGATTCTGGACGTAGATTTCATATTTGGTCGCTCCGGCAAGCGCCTGCCATTGAAACACTGGCAAATTACTGAAGCCAGGCGTTGACGGCGAAGTGGTGATGGTGCGCGGAGCTGCAACAAACTGTTTTGGCAGTGACCAGTCTGCGACTGTGTTTCCGGCGTCGATCCCCCGTACCCAGGCGACATATTTTCCAAGCGGCAGATTGCCTGGCAGCGAAAAGGAAGTGGTCGTCAGTGCCTGCTGACGAACAACCTGCAGTTGTCCCGTCGTCAGATTATTGATCCACAGGTCATATTTTGCAGCACCGGGCAGCGCGGCCCAGGAGATCACGGCTCCGTCAAAAAATGGCGTTGCCAGATTGCCGATAGCCACCGGTGTTGTGATCTGGAAATCTTTTGGATTTGACCAGGCCGTCAGCACGCCGGCAGTCGTCTTCCCGCGAACCCAGACGCGATAACGTCCAATTCCCATCGGATTCTGAGATGTGAAACTTGTCGTGCCCACATTGGTCTGAATGACCGGATTCTGTCCGGTACTCAGGTTCGAAATCCACACATCGTAGCTGGTTGCGCCATTGCTCCCGGACCATGTAATCGTTGGAGTCTGCAGCAGCGTCGTTCCGAGCGGAGCCTGTACGACCGGTGGAGCGTAGACCACATTCAGAACCAGGCGGTTGCCGGTGCCGGTGAGAATTTGCACGCCGGGAATCGTCACCAGTCCTGCGGCATCGGCGGTCACTGTGCCCGACTGCAGAACCTGAGTCGTAAACACGTTGATATTCTGCCATGTCACCGATGTGCCCGGAGCGGCCTTGAAAGCTGTCGTTCTTTGCGGCGTCACATCGGCCGTCTGAACACCCGCGCGAGAACGCAGTGTGACTTCGTAATGATTCACGGCATCGACAATCGCAGCCCCAAAGTTATTCCAGGGGACGGACCAGTCCAGTTCGAAGTTATAAAAGTCTGTCCCGGTTGCTGCGGGCACCAGCGGCCCGGAACCGGACGCATTTGAAAACCCAATCAGACTGCTGTCCTTGCGAAAGATCCAGTCCGTTCGATCCACATTCGGCACTCCGAACATGGTTGTATTCATGCAATCGAAGCCCATCCAATTGTGGTCCCAGTTTCCACGCTGCTCAGCGGTGAATGCGACGTGCGCGTTGTTCAAAGCGGCGATCATCGGTCTGCCCTGCGTCTGCCAATCAATCACGTCATCCAGCTTTCCGTGCCCGACCATCAGCATCGCCATGGGCTCATTGCGCATGACGTTGATCATTTGCTGATGATTCATCCAGTTATAAACGCCCGTTTCGTTGTACTTGACTATTCGGGATGCGTACGGTCCCTTGTTGAGGATGGGCAAGTTTGAAGCCTTTGTGCCCCACAGACTCTCGAACTGACCAAGAAACAACGCGCTCTCGCCATAGTTCGTCATGGGTTCACTGGCAAACGCCCACGAGAAGTAATCGCCGTAGCGCATACCGAGGGCCAAAGCACCGGAGGCTCCCATCGAGTTGCCCTGAATATGCACGGCCTCAGGATTCACATTGAAGTTTGCTTTGACCTGATCCATCATCTGGAACAGTCGCTGCTCAGTGAAGTTTTCGATATGACCGCTCGTCGGAATCGGACCGTTGGTTTTGTAGTTATGATCTGCCGCAAAGCCGTACCACCACGAATTGAGATAGCCCGACTGCCCGCCAGCGTCATCCGGGAAGACTTCGATCACTGGCCAGTTAAAGTCCGAAAACGATTCCAGGCGATATCTCTCGCCGTAGGCATGAGGCATCAGACGCATCGGCCATGCGACGTTCGGATCATAATTTGACGGGAGTGCGACACTGTAGTTGTAGGCATAGCCTTCGAATGTCGGATTCCAGTTCTTGTAGTCCATGAACTGTGTGTAGACTCGCCCCTTGCCGCTGTTGATCGAGGAGACCAGAACCGGCAGCGGCGTGGCCACTGTGTCATTGACCGGATTCGAAAGTGAATTTGCCCCTGTTGTCAGTGTCAGGTTTTCATAGCCGGCAATGACTTCTGTAACAGCGTAATAGGAGCTTCCGGTTTCTCCTGCCTGGATCGTGTACACAAACAGCCCTTGATTGTCGGACAACGCTGTTCCCAGATCCTGAATCACAAAGTTGGGCGGTGCCCCGGCACCCGTCAAGGCATGACGCGACGTGTTGTCATCCAGCGCACCCCATTTTGCGGTAAGTTTCTGAGCCTGTCCGATGTTGGCAGTCGTGATGGGCGTTGACGAGCGATAGACGTGATAGCCTTCGCCCGTCACACCTGAATCTTCCTGCCAGGTGACGAAGCTCTGCCCGGATCGATGCACAGCCTGTATGCCGGACGCTGCCAGCAATTGCCGACTTTCGAGGAGTTCTGCGATCACCGGCGCACGCTGTTTTCTTCGTCGCTCAGAAACCTCAAACACACGCCGAACATTTGCAAGTAACCAGGACACTCGATCGAGATGCAACATGTAGGAAACTCTTCTGCGGGTGAACGAAGTATTCATTGACGCCGGACGTCACCCAAGTGTGCCCTCAGAACGCTGGCCAGAAGTCTCGCAGCGAGAAAAGATGCAGACGAATCGATTGCTCCAGACGACGGGTATCGATTGTTTCGGTCCTGACGAATTGATGACGCTCCTGATGCGGCAGGTTCTGCCGATTGCGGGCGATGATTTGGCTGTGTTTCCCGTTTTCACCCGCAGGCGCGCGTGAGAAAATCCGGCTCTCCAGTTCAATGCCGGTGGAAAGTTGTGCCGATAAAGCCGACTTTGACGATACAGGACACAAGGGGCGACCACGACAAGCCCGGTGGCAAGGACAGGTGGCCTGATACACGATCACGCCTTGAACGGTTGATCGGTGCGGGTTATTACAGGATCACAGACGGCTCATGGCAGCGTATCGCGAACACATCACCGTCAGCGGAATTCTGGGCGTCGCGTACGCCTGCGCGTCGGTCTTTCTGTTCGGCTACAGCCTGGCACAGGCAGCAATTGTGGCGGTGCTCACGTGGGTTGCAGGCATGTTGCCGGACCTCGATTCAGAAAGCGGTCGGCCAATCCGCGAACTGTCCGGAGTCGTGGCAGCATTTGCCCCGTTGCTGCTGCTTCACAACGCACAGGCCATCGGTGTGCATGGTGATCGGGCTCTGCTGTTTGCCATGATCGCCTACGCAACCGTCAAGTACGGCGGCGCGTTCCTGCTGGGAAAACTGACGGTTCACCGCGGCATGTTCCACAGCATCCCGGCGTTGCTGATCGCTTCAGAACTTACTTTTCTCGCCTATCACAGCGACGAATTTCGAGTGCGTGTGCTGATGGCGGTTGGTGTCGGCATCGGATTTCTGTCGCATCTGGTGCTTGATGAAATGTACAGCGTGCAATGGGACGGCATGAAAGTGCGACTGGCAAAGTCATCCGGCAGCGCCATGAAATTCTTCGGACCGGAAGCACTGCCCAACGGCATGACGATGGGCCTGCTGCTGTGCCTGACGTACGCAACTCTGGTCGAAGCGGAGATCGTCCGCGATCCGGGAAAAGTCCCGGCTCCGGAAATCATTCATATGACGTCCGATCTGGAAGACGCTCCGCCGTTCCGCATTGCGGAAGAGCCCCGCGGAACAAGTTTTCAATAGCAGTCGCTACGCTTCTTTTGCTTCGGTCGCCGGACGGACAATAATGCGATTGCCAGCGAGCCGGATAACTTCGATCTTTGTGCCGTGATCGATGTACGCGCCGTCACTGACGACATCGACGTACTTGTCACCGAACATGGCTTTTCCGGTCGGTCGAAGGGAAGACGCCGTCGTACCGACCATCCCCACGCTGATCGGTCCGCTGACAGTCGGGCGACTCAGCAGCGATGGTTTCAGTTGTAAGCCTTCGGGATCATTCGCCGCATAACCAGGCGGAGTCAGAATCAGGCGATTGATAAACGGGATCGACGGCAGAAATCGATTCAACACGGCTGCCACCAGAATCACGACCATCAATGCTGCCGCCAGAGAGCCGAGACTGCCCATCGACTGCTCAAAACTCTCTGTCGCCGTCATACCGGAGAATGTATTGCCGGCCATCACCAGTGACACAACCGTCATCAGGATTCCCGAAACTCCAAACACACCGAAGCCGGGAATCACAAAGATTTCAATCCCCAGCAGCGTCATGCCCAGAATGAACAGGATCAACTCGAGGCCACCGGCTGATCCTCCCAGAAAACGGCTCCAGAAGAACAGCGAAAAGCTCGTTACTGCGCCGATCACGAATAACCCGGACGGCATATGCAGTTCCAGGTAGATACAGATGAGCCCGATCACGACTAACAGGAAACCGGCGAGTCCCGAATTGAGAACGGTCACCAGATTATCAACCCATGTTTTTGAGGCCGGGCGCAGGTCCGCTGTGGCACCGATGCCAAGTCGCGTTCGCAATTGTTCAAGATCGTGGCAGGGCGCTTCCGTCAGTCCCAGTTCCTCCGCCCGTTTCGCGGTCAGCACAAGCAGCTTTCCGCCGCCTGCTTCGGGGATCGCTGGACCCTTGACCCATTCATCCGGCTGAGCGGCAAGTTCCAGTTCATTCATCCATGCGACTCGACCGGACTCCTTGTGGGTCACTTCGAACACGGGAA
>JAYTAK010001463.1:0-12216 GCA_043737515.1 Candidatus Kuenenia sp.
AGCACTTGCCAGCCAGCGGCGCGGAGGCGTCGGACATTGCGGCGGTCGCGGACCGTGTTGGCCGTGCGTTTGGTTTTCCAGAATTCTGAATTCGTCGCAGGCGTCACTCGTCCGTAGCGACACCGATGCGAATGCCAGAAGCAGCCATGGACGAAGATAATCCTGCGGCGGGACGGCAGCACAATGTCAGGCTTGCCGGGCAGATCGCTCCGGTGCAGGCGAAAACGGAATCCCATGCGATGCACTATCGAGCGAACAATCAGTTCCGGTTTTGTATTTCGCGAACCGATCCGCGACATGTTGAACGATCGCTGCGCGGCAGAATGCACGTCGGTCATCGCGGATTGCTCAGTTCTATTTCAGCACGAGTTGCACAGAGACCACGGCACCGTCGCGCAGGACTTCAATCGAGATTTTGTCTCCCGGTCGATGACTTTCCACTTCGGAAAGAAATTCATCCGGCTTCAAAGTTTTCTTGCCATTCACGCCCACAATGACATCCGCGCGGGTGATGTCGCGAGTTTCAAATGTGACGAAGCCGCGTCGCGTCCGGCGAATTTCAGGCCCCCTCAACCCCGCCTTAGCGGCTGGTCCGTCCACGACCAGCGTCTTAATCCGCAAGCCTGCTTCAGTGCGAACCACCTCATCAATGCCAAACTCCGGACGAATGAAACGACCATGCTCAATGAGTTCCGGCACGATTCGGGCCAGAAGATTGGACGGAATCGCAAAACCAATCCCTGAATTCTGACCGGTCTTGCTCGCAATCGCCGTGTTGATCCCAATCACTTCGCCATGAGAATTCAGCAGCGGTCCGCCGGAGTTGCCTGGATTGATCGCCGCATCGATCTGGATGACCGACTTAATCGACCTCGCCTCGTTCACCGGCAATGTGCGGTCCAGGCTGGAAATGATGCCGGTGGTCATGGTGCGTTCCAAACCAAACGGATTGCCGATGGCGAAGACCTTCATCCCGACTTTCAAGTTCGAAGAATCAGCAAACCGCACTGGCACGAGTGCTTCCGGAGGGGCCTCAATTTTCACAACGGCCATGTCATTGTACGGATCCGCGCCGACAAGTTCGCCTTCGTATTCCTGCCCATCATGCAGCGTGACAAGAATCCGCTGAGCACTCTCGATGACGTGGTTGTTGGTCAGGATGTGGCCTTCACGGTCAAGGATAAACCCGGACCCGGAATCCGATGTCGGGTTGTCGCCGAATAATCCGCGTGCTGCTCCGAATCTCGTCGCAATGTTGGCGACGCTGCGATCGTTGGCTTCGTAAACGTAGGCGGAGACAGCCTCATCCGGTGCGAGCCCGTTGGCGTCGTACACGCGCGGCGGAACGATGTCGCTCAACGCATCACCCAGAAGTGCGTCGTCCGCTGGTGCCTGGAAAGAAATCTCCTGCGTTCCCGGACGCTGTTGCTCCTGTGCAGCCGTCGCGCGTGATTTTGGCGGCTGAGCAGCCGCTGCGGCAGATGTTGGTGACGGGCCGCGTTGCAGCCACATTACCAGACAGGCACCGATCAGAAATGAGCCAAAACACAAGGCAGCGTTCTTCATCGCTGCTTCCTCCGTGGAAGTATGGTCAACCCGCCAATGCTTTCGGGCGATTGACTGATTCATTTGAGTAGGGTGTGTGTAGCGTCAGCGAAACACACCAATTCCTCACGCTTTACCAACATGGTGCGTTGCGCTTCGCTTCACACACCCTACGATTCAATCGACAACCCGCTTTGATGCAGACATTCAGGATACAGTTCATCGCGATTCTTGACAAGATGACGAAACTTGGTGCTCTGTCAGTCGTGCTTTGATGGATCGGGTGGCTGGGGCTGGACTGAGCGGAGCGAAGGAAGCCCCGGGGTTTCGGGCTGGCGCCCTCCGACCCCGGCCACCCATCAATCCATTGCTGACAGTACATCAGCGGCGATCTTCGAGGTCTTCTTCGGGCTCGTCGTCCGGTTCGTCGTCGTCAATGTCATCATCGTCGTCGTCGAATTCATCGAAATCGGCGTCCGGATGCAAAGGATCATCCGGGGAAAAGAAGAAATCTCCCAGCCCCATCGGCACCATGTTGCCCCCCAGAGACTGACTCTTGCGACTGGCCAGCGACTTCAGATCGGCCGCATCTTCGCCCAGACATTTTTCCAGGGATTCTCGCCAGGCATCGTCACGGGCAACCGGATGGGTCGGATCCTGAGCGATGCGTTTGAGTGCAAAACGCAGAATATTGATCCCGTCGCGGGTGGAAAAATCGAGGTTGAGTGAATGCGATTCCTGCAGGAAATCGACAGTCAGATTGAGCATCTGATCGTCCGCGAACGGAAGGTGATACTTCAGAATTGCCAACTCATCTTCCCGCGCCGGATGACCGAGCGTGAGTGTCGGCTGCAGGCGGCTCATGATGTAGTCAGGGATCTCAAACGTTGATTCGTCTTCATTCATCGTCACCGCGCAGCGAAAATCCGGATGAGCGGCGATGGTGATGCCCGCGACGATCGATTCCACATAACGGCGATGATCGAGCAGCGGAGCAAGGCTGGCCCATGATTTTTCGTTCATGCGGTTGCCTTCGTCCAGAATGCAGACGCCGCCGGTCAGCATCGCCGTCACCATCGGCGAAGCGTGGTAGGCGATCTTGCCGCTTTCCGCCAGCACCGGTGTGACCAGCAGATCTTCGGGCCGGGTGTCTGCCGTACACTGATAAATGTACAAGTCCTGGCCGCGCTGCCGCGCTCCGGAGATCGCCAGTGTGGTCTTGCCGATGCCCGGCGTTCCCACCAGACGAGGCGTCAGCGGCAGGTCGCGTTTATCGACCACCAGCCAGCAGGCGAGCAGTTGTTTGAGTACTTCTCTCTGTCCGATCCATTCGCCTTCGCTGGCGTCAGGAGTTCCCAGATGCAGAGTGATTCCTTCAATTAGGTGAGTTCGGCTCATTGATTTATACAGAGTCTTCGAAAGGAACAGGACGATTCCGACAGGAAGCGGATGAGCGCGGATCGGCGCAGGATTGTCAACCGACAGCAGTCTACGATTTCGTCAGTGATCGTTTCCAGGCGATTATGTCGTCCAGAATTGTGTCGAGTCCCGAAGTCGGCTTCTGGCCGATCGTGGAAAACAGGCGATCTACGTTGGGAACTCGCCGCTGGACATCTTCAAAATCATCACTGTACGCTTTACTGTACGGCATGAATTCTATCTGAACTTTGGGATCGACTTTTTCAATCACGCGTTTCGCCAGTTGCAGAATCGAGACCGGTTGATCACTCCCGATGTTGAAAACTTTGCCTTGAGCCGCTTCGATATCCATCAACTTTGTGATGCATTGAGTGATCTCAGACACATGCGCGAAACAACGAACCTGTGAGCCATCGTCATAGACAATGACAGGGCCGTGCCTTAATGCGGCATCGACAAATCGAGGCACGACCATGCCGTAGTTGCCGACCTGCCGCGGACCGACGACGTTGAAGAAACGTCCCACGGTTACGCCCAACCCATACTTGCGGTGATAGGCCAGTGCCAGAAACTCATCGATTGCCTTTGAACAGCCATAAGCCCAGCGAGGCCGACTTGTCGGGCCGAGGTGCAGGTCGTCGTCTTCAACCCACGATTCACCAGGATGTTTGCCATAGACTTCACTGGTCGATGCCAGAAAGAACTTTTTGACATTGCCCTGCACGGCCAGTCGCAGCAAATGATCGGTGGGATAGATATTCGTTTCGATCGTCCGCACCGGATCATCTGCCACCAGCTTGACGCCGACAGCAGCAGCCAGGTGAAAGATTACTTCCACACCGTGTACCGCTTCGCTCAAAGCCACCTGATCGGTGATCGATCCGTTGCGAATCTCCAGCCGACTGTTGTGTCGGACGGCGTCAAGGTTTTCAGCCCGTCCGGTTGACAGATTGTCGAGCACGACGACGACATGCCCCTGACTCAGGAGCAACTCCGTCAGATGACTGCCGATAAAACCCGCTCCTCCCGTGACCAGACACTTCGCCATGAGATTCAATGTCCTGCTTCAGACCTGCCGCTGTTTCAATGATTCGCTTAGATCGTTGTCCCGGAGAACTCCGTGACGCCTTCACACCGCAGAGAATAGCAGCATCGACCACTGGTTTCGACCGTCTGGGGCAGCATTCCGCAGATCACGCATGATTGCTGGACAGAGTGGAA
The DNA here is from genome assembly GCA_043737515.1 of Candidatus Kuenenia sp. Lineage (GTDB taxonomy): Bacteria > Planctomycetota > Planctomycetia > Planctomycetales > Planctomycetaceae > SXXK01. The sequence goes on from JAYTAK010001463.1 coordinate 4,186, forward strand.
TCAGGACTGGACACTCCTGTCCTGAAGAAATCATTTTCCGACTGTACCGGATGATGCTGATGTAAGAGCATTACGAAAAACCGGTGCTTTGTTTCCTCGCCTTCCCACCCGCCTCTGCCTCCGCCTCCGCCTCTGCCTTTACCTCCGCCCTGGAGCTGTCTATGCCAAATCTTCGGCCGATCCATTCACCGGCAGTGATAAGCCGCAATCGATTTCTGCAAGTTGGCTTCTCGGGAGCACTCGGCCTCGGGCTGGCGGACGTCGTGACCGCTCGCAAAGCCAGCGCGGCGACGGGATCGAATGCGTTATTCGGACGGGCGAAAAGTGTGGTGCTGCTGTTTCTTTCAGGCGCGCCGTCGCATCAGGACATCTGGGATCTGAAGCCCGACGCACCGGCGGAAGTTCGCGGCGAATTCCGGCCGATCGAGACGGTTGCTCCCGGAGTCCGGATCGGGCCGCATGTGCCTCGACTGGCGATGGTTGCGGACAAATTCGCGATTGTTCGTTCAATGACTCACAGTCTGCCGAGCCACGAACATGCCACGCATTTTGTGCTGACTGGAGTGAATCAGGTTCCGCCGGGAGCGACACACATGGCCAGCCGCGCTGACTGGCCGTGCTATTCGGCGACCATGCAGGCTGTCCGACCGCGCGAGGACGGCGTGCCTTCGGGCGTGATGCTGCCGACGTACATTCATAATGGTTATGGATTTTCCGGCCAAACCGGTGGCTTCATGGGAAGTCAGTACGATCCGTGGCACGTCACCAAAGATCCCAACGCGGCTGATTTCAATATCGATGAACTGACGTTGCTTCAGGACCTGACAGATCAACGCATTCAGAGCCGACGCAGCCTGCTGACGGCACTGGATGACCAGCATCGTGATCTTCAAATGCCGTCTGCGTCGCAGTCTCTCAGTCGATCTGTGGAGAAGGCGCATCAACTGCTTGGAGCGGCCGGGAAATTTCGCGATGTGTTTGACATGAATCGCGAACCTGCCGAAGTGCGGGATCGCTACGGTCGTCATTCCTTCGGCCAGTCGCTGCTGCTGGCGCGACGACTGGTCGAAGCGGGGATGCCGATCATTCAGGCGAACATGGGAACGATGAACAACTGGGATACGCATGGCGATAACTTTGGACAATTGAAGAACCGCTTGCTGCCGCCGTTCGATCAGGGGTTGTCGGCACTGCTCACAGATCTTGACGAACGCGGATTGCTTGACACCACGCTGGTTGTCGCTGTCGGTGAATTTGGTCGGACACCGCAGATCAATGCGGGCGGCGGACGCGATCACTGGTCGGGCGTGTTCTCGGCCGTCTTCGCCGGTGCTGGAGTTCGCGGCGGTCAGGTGATCGGGGCCAGCGATGAACAGGCAGCGTATCCGGCGACTCGCGGCTGGTATCCCGCTGACTTGGGCGCGACAATCTTCACCGCTTTGGGCATCGATCCCGAGAGCACGATGACCGACCGCCTGGGCCGACCGCATAAAATCAACGCGGGGCAGATCATTGCTCCGTTGTTTTCGTAGTGCGGACTGCCCTGACAACTCATTGACTGACCACTTTGTGCCGGGAATCTGCGATGCCGGGCACCGCAGCCGAACGATCAGGCAGGAAAATGAGGGGCAGGAATATATGAGTCAATCGAATTCTCTTACCTCACATTTTCCAGCCTCCACGCAGCGGCCTTTTTTCATGGTGGGGCGCGTCGAAATGATGTCGGCCTCAAAGGAACAGCGACTTATGGTTGCAGTTCAGAATTCAGCAACAGCACGCATTCAGAAGCGGACACAACAAATTGCCAGCGGGACGACGAACCCATCGTCAATGACGTTTTGAATGCGCGTTCCGGATGTTCTACGGCTGAGCCGGTGGTACGGATGGTTTCTCGATTTCCCGCAGGGCTCCCAGACGAGCATGTGTTCTGGCGGTGTCGTGAGGGAGTTTTGTAAGCCATTGGTCGAATTCTGCGCCACGGCCGGATTGAACCAGCAGTTCGCCGAAGGTCTCAAAAGCGTGAGCAGTATCGCGGGATTCGGGCAGTTTACTGATGAACGCAAGAGCGTCATCGGGGCGATTCACTTTGAAGAGTTCTTTGGCGAGGTTCTCAAAGGGCTGAGCAAGAAAATACATGGGCTTTGATCGCAACTCTGGCGGGAACATGGTTTCCGGGGACATGTCCATCAGCGGAGCGACGTGCGTCCAGCCTCGATCGAAGTGTCCTTTTTGCATCATCCATGCTGCCATGAATATGGACGAGATGGGGTTGGGGTGATCCGCGTAATACCGTTCGACAGCGTCAAAGTCTTCGAGTTCCATGGAGAGCTGCAGCCGTATCCCGGCGAGGCTGCCGACAAGGAAAACCGGCTCCGAATCGGGCAGATCCTTCAGCGCTTCCAGTCGGGCCTTCGCTTCTTCGGTGCGTCCTGCTTTGTGCAAAGCCCGAACAATTGCAGCGTTGTGTGTCCACGCCGTCATTCGCTCCACAAGCTTATCATCGACATTTCCAAACTTGCTTTTCTGCTCCGGGCGCGGCTGTTCTTTGACCAGTTGCACCTCACGGGGCAGGATCCTGTCGGCTTCCTCGATGCGATTCTCCTCCAGCAGCTTTTGAAAGATCCTGCGCAGGTACTCCAGTTTTTCTTCGCGTGACGTGACACTGGAAAGCTGCTGCTCCAGTTGTTCAACGCTCATTCCCGGCAGACGTTTTTGGAGGATTTGGGCACGAGCGGCCGCCTGCTTCAGCTTGTCGTCGATTCGTGCGGCCCATGTTTCTGCCAGTGCCAGGTTTCTTTCGGTCACCTGATCTTTGTTTGCCACATAGAGCAGGCCATCAATCAGTTGTTCGATCGCGGCGTCGCGGTGCTCGCCCTTCGGCATCTGTTCGATAATACGAATTGCCTGACCCAGGTGATCATGCTTCAGGTAGTAGTCATAGCTTCTGGCAGAAGAACAGTAATAGGCGATCTCGCGATCATTGAAATCTTTGGAAAGGTTTGGCAAATGCGCGGCGGAGATGGCATACGCTTCGTCAACTCGACCACGCCAGGCCAGTTCATTGCGAATATCCCGGTACGCTTGCTGCTGATCATCTCGTTTCACGGCTGCGGCCACTGCCAGCATTTCGGCAACAGGTCGGTTGAGCTTAAAGCCCAGTTCAATGACATAATGATTGTACTTCGCGCCAGAATCTTTGTTGGACTGGTTCGCAGCATCCCAGGCTTTCTGAACCGTGGCCTGATCGCCGCGTTTGATGGCGTCTTCTGCGATCGTCTTCAGCGAATAGATGCAGGTCTGCGGATTCGCGGTTCGCAGTTTGAGAGCCTGCTGAAAGGCTTCGTCTCGCAAGCCCGCATGAACCAGCGAAGAAACGAGATTCCATTGAGCCTGTTGTCGTGCCTGGTCGTCAGGAATTCGATCGGCGTCCTCCACGGCTTTCACGATGATGTCCCGACGTTGAGCCTCGGTGATGGTCGCTGGTGGCTCGGTCTTCTGAGGCGGAGTCTGCTGGTCTGTATTCACTGACACGGCTGGGTCAGACTCCGGCAACTCGATGTCTGGAGAACCTTCGTCCGCTGCCGCTGTTTGTTCAGGCTGCCGGAAATCCCGCTGCCGAATTTCTTCATTCGCCAGATGCGCGGACAGCAGCGCTCCGGGATTGGTAATGACGTCTGTGATGAGATGCGTTCCGTCGGCGAGCGGTTCGAGGTGGCCGCTGATGGACAGGCCCTCGATTGTTCCGTTTGGCGGGTTCCGTTCCCCTTGCGGGATATAGTTCACCAGTCGGAAGTCATCGCCGGATTTCCCCATTTCCAGGGTCAGCTTCTTTCGATCGTCCCTGTCGTCGTCCGTTTTCGAATACTCGATGTCGAGATAGCCAACGATTTCCAGATTCGGTTGGTAAAGCTGCCAGGCCGACCAGTGAAGGAGGTGGCCTCTCAGACTTGGCGGCGTGACTTTGATCGAGTGGATTTGGGATTCTGTCAGCATGCGAAATTCAGATGCGACAAATTCATGCGTCGTGTCGCTTGTTTTCTTCCATTCGAACAGCGACTGGAATGCCTTGAGATCTTTCGATTCGATTGCTGCTTTCGTCTGACCGATGAATCGATCGACCGCATCTTTCGGAAACTCTCTCAGCAGCAAGATGTTGGGAGGTTCTTCGAAATACGATACGAAGCGATTGATCAGTGTCGTGCCATTAGCCGCGTTTTGCTGTCGCTCCATCTGAGTGTACGGGCGAGCGAACAACGGTGTCGATCGGACAGGCACGGAATACACCGGCCCGTCTTTGGTTTCGACCAACAGCCGCACCCACCACACGCCCCGCATCCGCTTCCCGTCGTCAAAGCGAGTGAATCGTCGGAAGTACGCTTTTGATGGCAACGTGCCGGACCTCAGGACCTCTTCGAGCTGAACTCGCACGGCTTCCGGCACATGTTTCTCAGCGGCGAACTTTGCAATGGCATCGCGAGTTTCCTGCTCGGTGATCGGCGGCTGCCGAGCGCCGGTTGGGCTTTCCTGTGCGGTACGATTGAAAGCTGCGACGGCTTCAGCCAAGGTTCTCGGCAGCAGATTCTCTGTGTTGACGATGCAATAGGGGTAAAGAATGGGAACCGGGACTTCGGCGTTCGGAACCCCTTCTGCTTGCTGGAATCGAGCCTCCTGTTTTGCTTGTTTCAATTTCAATGTCACCGTTTGCTTTTCGCCGGCTTTGCACTCGACAGCAACTGCGTCTGCAACCGCCGTGGGTTCGTAGCCTTCAGGCGTTTGGTAATCGCACAAACCCAGACTGTGCTGACCAGGAGCAATGAAAGTTCGAATCACTCCGTCATCATCGGAATACCGCGGTCCCTGATGCACTACGTTTGGCTGCTCAAAGCTGCGCCAACTGTGGGTCCGTTTCGTTAGCCCATCTGGCTGGAGTGCCCAGAGATCAGCCCCCGCAACCGGTTGCCTCGTTTCAGCATCAACGACATGCACTTCCAGTTCAGCGGCTCGCTGAAGCACAATTTCGAAGGTGTTCCTTTTCCCTTTCTCCACGTTCATCCGAAGCGAATCGTCATCGACGAACACATACGGAGTCTTGTACTCCGGCAAAACGGAAAACGTGCAATCGCCGGGTGGAAGATTCAGCACAATTTGTCCTGCTTCATTCGTGGAACCATATTGGCTACCGGCTCCATGCCACACCCCGCCACTAACGTGAACATTAGGAGCAGGTTTCCCGGAATCACCAAATTTCACCGTGACGGCGACTTCCGACGTGCGAGGAAAGATGACATCCTGACCGCTGGTGTACAGGACAGAGTGCTTGCTTTCATAGTTTTCGCCAGTTGTTGCATGGATCATGCGTTCTGCGAACCTTGCGGGTGAAATCTGGATTCGGAATTCACAGTCGCTGGGCATTGCGGCAAATTCGAACCAGCCTTCTGCGTCCGTCTTTCGAAGGACGATTGTTTCCGGCATCAGTTGACGAATGTAAAGCGTACTGAATCTCATTCGATCTACGTCAATGTGTGACCAGAAGATCTCTCGGACAGCCCCGGGTACTGGGTCCGCATTCCACAGACGGACTGGTACATTACCGAGAGGCTGTCCTTCGTCATCAACGACCCGCAGTCGCATTTTGGACGGATCGTTGAAAACAAGATCCATTTCGATTTTGTCACCGCGAAAGAACTCGCCTGGTGAATCGGGAACAATCAGGTCTCCTTCAGTGGTTGCCACGCGGTCCGAGAATACAAGGAACGACTTGAATGGTTTACTATCCGGGTAGAACGGCCTGGAACTCCGCCACGTGAAGCCAAGTTCCTCAGACATCGCAAAAACTTCGAACGCACCATGGGCTTTCTTCAGAAAATTATCTTCCTCAGCGGAAACGATCGGCAGTTGCAATTCGATCAACTCGTATTTGCCGTTCTCATTCGAAACAGTTTCGGACAGTTTCCGATATGCGCCGTGTTCGGATGACACAGCAAAGACTCTGGCACCTGAGATCGGATTGCCTTTCGAATCAAGCACGGTACCAGTAATGGAAATTGGCTCGATCCGTCGTTTTGTTTCTTCAGAAGTGGCTTCTTCAGTCGCTGCCGCTGCGGCTTGAGGCGTTGCAGGATGAGTGTTCTGTTCATCACGTATCTGAACCGGTTGTAATGCAACAGCCGGCTGCGGTTGCACACGCTCATCATTCGGGACACCTGCGGACGAGAACAGATTTAAGGCCGGAATCGCCCAGGCGGAAACGATTGCCACCATTACGAAACAGATGCCAATTCGCGACATCTGAAGTCGGGGAGTCGGTCGCAGATTGATCAATCGAATGATCCGGTGTTCCAGTAGTGACTCGCTGGGGCCAGATGCCGCCAGGGTCAATGCGTTCCACTGTTTCGGCATCGCACACAACTCCGCCATTCGCAACAGGGCTCCGGCGTAGTGCAGCGGCTCATGACCGCATCGCACCACCAGATCGTCGCAGCAGATTTCTCGCTCGGCACTCAGGCGGCGGCTCAGGAACCAGACGACGGGGTGGAAGAACAGCAGTGACTCAATCACGCGCTGCAGCAGGTTCATCCACAGATCGTAGCGACGAATGTGTGCCAGCTCGTGGCTGAGGATGGCCGACAACTCATCGGTGGTAAGGCCCGTCGTGAGTGTTGCTGGCAACAGAATCATCGGACGCAGCACACCGATCACGGTCGGTACGGCGATGCGTTCGCACCAGGCAACGACGGGAACGAGTCTCAGCCCGACGCACTGTGCCTGATCCCGGATCAGTTTGAGCAACGTCGAATCGGAAACCGGCCTGGAGATCGCTCGCAACCGATGTCCGCCCCAAAGAGCGCTGGCCAGGCGAATGAGAAAGCCGACGACGCCGACTGCATACGCCAGCGTCATCGCCTTCGCAGTGGCAGACAACCACGACGGAATCCGCTCACTCGAAGAAACGCCCGTGGGCACGTTCAACGATTCATCTGAAGCAACAGTATTCCTCGCCTGTGGATCAGCAACTTCGACATCTGACGGATCGATCGCGGCATGCGGATTCAAATCCGGATACTGAGTGTCCGGGAACTGAGTGTCCGGGAACTCCAAAGTCAGACCTGCAACTGGTATTGCGGGCTCAGGAACCGCTGACCATTCGAGTGCCGAGGACTCTTCCAATGCCGGAGGAATCTGAACCACCGCAAACGTCACGGCGACAGTCACCGGACACGCCAGCAGCGCTGCCGCATGCAGCCAGTAGCGAATGACAGCCGACTGATTTCGCAGCAGCCGGGCCGCAGAAAAAGTCAGCAGCCCAATGAGCATTCCCTGCCACAGAAAGTGCAGCAGCGTCAGGCCCCAGCGAATCGAGACGTCAGGGCTCAATCCGAGCCACGAACTCAACACATCATTCATGGCTCATCTCCTTTAGCTTCTGATTGAAGGCTTTGCGAAGACGCTTCAGCGCCTCTTCGTCCAGTTCCGACACATCAAACAGGCTCAGCATGACCGCCTCCGCCGAGCCATCGAAAACTCGATCGACCAGATCTCCCAGCATCCCGCGGCTGACCTGCTGGTCGCTGATGAGTGGTGAAAAGCGAAACGCTTTTCCTTCGACGGGATCCAGTTGAGCCAACTGCTGCTTATCGACCATTTTCTGCAGCGTCGTAATCACCGACGTATGCGCCAGATCGCGTCCTCGCTCCGCCAGCATGTCGCGAATCTGACGCGCCGTCTGAGGAGAATTCTCCCAGAGCACTTTCAGGATCTGCAGTTCCAGTTCCGTGGGATATTCAGATGCCACCCGAGCCATAAAAGTTGCTCCTTTGTTCGCGAGTTCAATTTCTACTTGAATAGAATTTACGAACGGCAGTCGCGGCTGTCAAGAGTAAATCTCTATTGAAATAGAAAACGCGGGCTGCAGGACAAATCAACAGCCCGCTAAACCGCGCGCGGTTGAACATGGCACATTCGTTTAACCGCGTGGGCAACGCCCCGCGCGCTGGAATTCCCCGGCGAGACGCCCCGCGCGGCCCGCTGGGC
>JAYTAK010001464.1:0-2290 GCA_043737515.1 Candidatus Kuenenia sp.
TTGACTGCGGAATTCCGTGACGTGCTTCTGCTTCGGATCGACGATCCAGACAACCCTGCACCCCGCTTCGATCCATGCCAGGGCTTTTGCCTGGACCTCTGAGTATGCATCGTTTGGGGAAACAACCTCCGCCACCAGGTCTGGACATCCAGGCCAGTAACCTTTGACTGAGCCCACCTGCTCGACCCGCGACTGAGACACAAATGCCAGATCCGGGGCACGCACCGTGTCCGGGTTTCGTTTGAGTAAGAAACCTGTTTCGGCGGCACAGACGATGCCAAGTTGATGTTCCTCGACATGCCGGGCAATCGGCCATGCCAGTTTGAGCGTAATTGAGCCGTGTTCAAATCCAGCGGGACTCATCCGAATCAATTCTCCGTCCAAAAGTTCCGCCCTGCCTAAAGTCGATGACATTGCGAGCAGAGCTTCGGCGGTCAAAGGGTGAATGGTGACTGACATGCTTCTTGATCCGATGGAACTTATGTGCGATAGTCAATGTCGTGAGGATAGACGATTTCAAGTATTCATACCACTTTTGTTTCGCAGGGTTCATCCATGTTGACAGGGATAAAGCGATGCCGTCGATAGGCGAGACCGACCAAGGCACATCGCAGGCGATGCATGAACGCATTGAGACGCTGGATGATTCGCGTCTGGACATCTTTCGAAATCTGAAGACGAAAAACGCAGTGCGGGATGCGCGGCTGTTTGTGGCGGAGGGAGCAACGGTCGTCGAACGCATGTTGCGGAGTCCACTGGAAGTTCACAGCGTGCTGGTGAGTGACCGAAAGTTTGCGACCTGCGCGTCATTTCTGAGACCGGATGTCCGCGTCTTCAGGCTGCGTTCTGAGCTGGCGGATGAACTTGTTGGATTCCATTTTCACTGCGGCGTCATGGCCAGCGCAGTTCGACCTGCAGTGCCGGATCCGGACCAATGGATCCCGGCCAACGGTGCGTCAATGATCATTGCTGCAGATTGCGTTGTCGATCCCGAAAACGCCGGAGCATTGATTCGGATCGCGGCGGCGTTCGGGGCGGATGGGGTCATCTTTGGAAAAGGATCGGCCGATCCGTTTTCACGCCGCGTGCTCCGAGTGTCGATGGGCAATGTGCTTTTCATGCCCATCGTCGAAACCGACAACTTGCCATCGATACTGTCTGATCTGAGTGGGCCACGCAGATTCAACGTCTGCGGCACAGTCCTCGACCGCCATGCCATCGGTCTGGATGCATTCCGATTTTCCGAACGCACGGTCCTCGTGTTCGGCAATGAATACGACGGCATCTCTGCCGAGGTTCAGAGTGTACTCACGAATCGGCTGACGATTTCGATGCTGAACGGTACCGATTCGCTCAACGTCGCGATTTCCGCAGGCATTTTCTGTCACCAGTATCGAGTTCAATGGGGAAAGGTCCAGAATGTCCGACACGACTGAGCAGATTCTGTTTTCAGGGCAAGTTCAGGGCGTGGGGTTTCGCTGGACGACATCCCGGATCGCCTCTGGCCTTCCCGTGACTGGATTCGTCCGCAATCTGCCCGATGGTCGGGTTGAGGCTGTTGTCGCCGGATCTGCCGCCAGTATTCAGCGATTGATTGATCAGCTTCGGGAACAGTTCGGTTCAGGAATCACCGACATCCAGCGGCATCCACTTGAAGGTGCAGATGCCTTCACAGGTTTTTCGATTCGGCGATGAATCGACGTCGTGCGATGCATCAGTTCGTGTCAGTTCACAGCGTCGCACCGTCACAATAGTGCTGTCTGACTGTGATCATCGGGTTCTGAGCTAATCACCATGCACTCGGCGAATCTGGCTTCGCATCTCAAAATCTGAACAGCTCACCAGTTTTCCCGTTGCAACCGGTAGCCACATAGCTCAGTCGCTCCGCCGACTGAGATTCTCCAGGAACAACGTGCGGACGGCATCAAGGCTGATTTATGGTCACCGCGATGTGGCGTTGATTTCGGACGGGCGTGACCAGGAGTGCGAGTCGGCGGAGCGACGTCGCCTACGTAGCTCAGTCGCTCCGCCGACTGAGATTCTCCAGGACCAACGTGCTAACGGCATCACGGCGATTATGGTAACCGCGATGTGGCGTTGATTTCGGACGGGCGTGATCGGGAATGCGAGTCGGCGGAGCGACATCGCCTACGTAGCTCAGTCGCTCCGGCGACTGAGATTCTCCAGGAATAACGTGCGGACGGAATCACAGCTGATTTATCGTAACCGCGATGTGGCGTTGATTTCGGACGGGCGTGATCAGGAACGCGAGTCGGCGGAGCGACGTCGC
>JAYTAK010001465.1:0-5302 GCA_043737515.1 Candidatus Kuenenia sp.
CGTGAAGCCGGATGGGGAACACTCGATTCGGTTCAGCAAACAATTCGCTGTAGTCGTTCACTGCCAATACCGTTCAATTATTGAAAGGAGCAGGCACACTCCGTGTGCCGCAACCCTTGAAAAGCAGGGCTTTTCGAGTCTGGGCGGACGGTACACGGAGTGGGCCTGCTACTTTTTTGAACGGTATTGCGTTTACAATTTCAGAACCCTGATCAATGTCGATTTTAAGGCGACGTGAAGTTACGGCCGTGTACACGGAGGGCTGACGACGACTGCGTGGACATCGCGCTGACGTGGCACGGAGGGCTGACGCCCAGCCGCTCGCCTTTGTCGCCATCGGGCTCTGCGTGATGAGCCCGGTCGTGTCAATAGGGCGAACCAATCCACGGCGGCTACTGCAAATCTCATGAGATGCTGCGAGCATTGAGTGACGACGTTGGTCCGTTGAAGGCTCGTCTCGGCGGAGCGAAGCACCGCCGCAGACGGGGATCACACCCATGCCTTGGTCTTGAAGCCAAGGCTGGTGGCGTTTTCGGTGACGGCTCGCTTGATCTGGTCGGATGCGCCGGATGGGAATTCAGCGTTGATTTCGACAGTGATGCTCAGCGAAGCGTTGGGGTCGCTGGCGAGAAGGGTGATGATTTCTTCGGCGACCTGAACCAGTCGCATTTTTGCCGTCAAAGCATTGATTTCGATTGAGCCGTGGAAAGATTTCGGCTTTGCCGGTGGCGGTGTAGAACCGGGCGGAATCGGGCCGGGTGGCGTTGGACCGGGAGGTGTCGGGCCGGGGTTGGGTGGTATTCGGTCGATGATGATCGGATCAGGCTTCTTGATGCTGGCTTCGTAGTCCTTCGCTGCAGACGGTTCGATCAGCAGTAACGTGTCATCCAGTTGGACGCTGCCTTCGGCGATTTGGAAGCCGTCAAACCTGCCTTCGAATTGCCCATAGGCCGTGCCGAAGAAATCTCGGGACGCAGCCCCGGTGCGTATGGCGTTGAACAGTGAATCGCGATTCTTCAGTCGTGGCAAATACAGATAGCGGAGCGTGTCTTCCCAGAAAGCCATCGCACTGGCCGTGGATTTTCCACCCTTCCAATACAACTCCTGCAGCTTGGTCCGCAGGTGAATTGCCGACCAGGTGGTGATCACCAATTCGTTATCGATGCAGACACGTTCGAGTTCGCTGCCCGTCGAACCGCCGCTGGTGGTGAGCGGAAATGCTTCAACAATCGGCTTTGGATCTGTCGCCGTATGCTGAACGGGACACAGCAGCCACTTGTAGCATTCTCGTGCGGCTCGCGGCACAACTTCTTCGGCGCTCTGCAGTTCCTTCTCGGCCTGTTTCTTCTGCAGCAGGTCGATGTTGAGCCGACCCTCTTTGACATCATCGACAATTGAGTTCCACGCCAGCGCGGTCCGGGCAACGTCACGCAGACGGGAAAGGATCGCCATGTCTGGTGCCAGAAACACGAGACGATTTCCGCGATATCTGGGTTTCGTGCCGTTGTTGCGAACGTAGTCGAGGACCGCCGTTGTGGCCTGTCGTTCGTCATCTCGTGAATACCAATGATCTGGAGAAAGGACGACGAGACGCAACACACTGTCATCAGGGACGTCAGCATTCGGAGTAAAGATGTGGACGCCATCGAAGAATGCCGAACTCCCCATCATCTTTTTCAGCGCCTCGCCGATTCTGCCGAGTACTTCGCTGCCGTCCGAATCGCCGTTTGCGGTCTTCCATTTCACGGCGAAGATTGGCGCGGGTGTCGAACCAGTATCGAGTGGCGTCCTGAATCTTGTCGCCGGAACTGTTCAGGTAATGGAGACGATCAGCCAGCCGGTTCAGTGCATCAGAATAGATGGCAGACGTCTGGCCAGGCTGCAGACAACCGAGTAACACACGAGCGCGATCGAGGCCTCGAATGCCGGCCTTCCCGGCAACGGAAGACGGAGCACTGCCGAGAAACAACGTGCGGGCCACGCGGCGGGCTGCGTTGACCTGGCCGCTGTGCAACCTGCGTCAGCACCTCATGCCTTCGGTGATAAAGGTGCGATCGAAGAACGCAGCAGCGTCCTGATACTCCTTCGTCGCTTTGCCCGAATGGACCGCTGTGATGTCCGCTGCTAACTCCGACTGCTGGAAGGTTCCTTCCAGCACGTCGCGATGTGGGACTGCAATTTCTCGCCAGGGTTTCATAGGTTGCTCGGTATTGTTCTCGTGTGCCTTGCTCATGCGGCTAGCTACGGTTTTGTCGACCAGTCTTCGAATGACAAGTCCAGGATAAACATTTATTCATCGTCCTTTGGGCGATCCGACTGGCGAAACTCTTTCCCCAGACGAACGATCTCGTCAAAATCCGGATCGTCCTTGAACGAGCCGGTAATCTTCTCGATCCAGTTGGCCTTCGTACCGTTCTCGGCGGTTCTGGCCTTCAGAATTGCCAATTCACGTTCGACTTTGGCAAGTCTTACTTCGATCGTTTCCGCCATGTTCTTCGTCCTTCAAAAGTAAAAAGTAATCTGTCAGCCGTTGAGAGTTTCGGAACTCGACGTCCTCTTGAGAGATTATAGGCTCAACGACAAATGAAGTGCGAGGAGAGGGAAGGCAATTGAACCACGAATGGACACGAATTGACCCAGCGCGAGCTTCGCCCGCAGCCCACAGTAGCCGTCACGCTCCGCTGTGACGAGCATTTGTCAATCGATATTCATCAATCGAGTCGGGGTTCCACAATCAGCGTCGTTGCATGGGGCTGAAGGACAATCAGCGCGGGAGGTCCGTTCATGTGGCCTCGTTCAAGGCTCTTCTAGCATTGTCAAGTACCCTTTTTAGAAAGATTTCTGCGCCTTCTTTGCGCACCGCGAAATGTCATTTTTCGAAACACTTTTGAAAAACGTTTGCGCGCTCCCGATTGTGATTCGCTTTTTGTCATAGAAATTCAAGATGCTCATGCAGTTCCTGTCACACGCGGTTATCTGAAATAGCTTCATGCTCTTGCCTGAAATGTCACGTATTGGTTCAATCCGATCTCACGCGCTCACGCGAATGAAATCAGAGAGCCATGTGCATCGAATTGGCTTAATCGAAGATCGCTTTCAGTAACGTGTCCGGAGATGCCTTGAGACTCGCCCTGATGGTCGTTTACGCCTCTGTTGTTGCCAACACGGCACGCCACGAAGCCCGAAATAAAGTGCCTTTGCCATGCGCCACCAGTTCAGCCACCATCGCCGCGTCCTTGCCGTCGTGCTGACTGGGGACGCCATCAAAGATCTCATGGTAATCCGACACAGCCTTGCCACTGACACGCTGCACACTGATGCTGGCTTTTGACAACGCATAGCGAGCAACGTCGCCATACGTGCCGGTGGATTCCAGACCGATGGGGAATCCTGGGCAATGACTTTTCAGGAGTTCGCAAAGTTCCACCAGAACTCCAATCTCCGTCGGATTGATAATCTTCCACGGACGCTTGAGACGATCAATCTCATTGACACTGACTCGGCGATACGCTCTTCTACTGACCATGGGGATGACCTTCGTTTTTCTGGTGCCTTCGGGGAAAACACCAGCTTCGAGGCATCCCCTCTTTTTTTGATATAGCAACTTCAAAGACTATAGCCAACTCGTCACGGCGGAGCGTGACGGCTACTTTGCGATTTGCCCGTCACTGAGGCCGAACCCTGGTTAGAACGAAGTTCATCAACGAGAACAACCTGTACAAACTGCCGCCTGAAATCTTCGCGGCACAACAAGAAATCAACTGTTAGTAGTACAGCGCGGGCTTCGCCCGCAACCCAACGATGATTATGAAAGAGTGTTTAACCACGGATTTCACGGATTTCACAGATAAACACATTGCGACTCATCCGTGTGGTCCGTGACATCCGTGATCAAAAATGCGACTGCAACGACGATAGGTCCGCCACCAGACTTCTTTGTGCCACGCGAAGATTCTGATCGTTAGTAGTACAAAGAAAGCAAAACACGATCCATGAAATGAGTGTCTCTTCGTGTCTCTTCGTGTCTTTTCGTGGCTAGAAAACAACACCTTCTGTCGGGCTGTCAGATTCCAGAATGGTGAGGTCGCATGTACGTGCAAGGGAAGTTAAATAACGGAACCCAAGTGACATTCTCGACATAATTGCAGTCCAGATTCCCAACAACTAAGCGGGCCATTGTTTTTTGCCTACGAATCAAACGCATCCAATGGAAACACGGGGCGTCGAAGTTTCCTGTAAGGCAACTGGCTCAAGTCACTGGAGCATGGTCCGGGTGTTGAAACCCAGACGTTGCCCTTGCTGATTGGATCCCATGCACGACGATGCGCAACCGCGGCTTTCACGCCGACAAATGAAAACTGCGTCGGATCGAGGCCAACATGCAGCCACTGGCCGAGATCCATGGGCGGAGTTTTCACAGACGTCAGCAGGATCGTAATCCCCCGGTATTCAACAATCGCGCAATCGCCCATGTTGAAGCGGTCTCCGACCATGGATGCCAGGTGGCTCTGCCGATCGCGAAGTTCGAAATGACCGTCACACGTCCGAACAAATGTCACGGTGAGTTCGATCGGGCCAGGATCGAGCCGACTGCCGCGTCCGCCGATGGCAAGTTCAATCTGCTCGCCCGGTGATCGGCCCTGCAGCCGTTTTACAGAATCAGGATCACAAATACAGACTGCCGTATTTGTGAAGCCGTGCCGAATAAAGGCACGCAGCAATCCCGTGCAATCGCCCGGTGCTCCGCCACCGATGTTATCGGATGGTTCAACGACGACGGTCAGGCCGGGCTCGTTCCGCGGTAGTTCAGCCAGCACCTCATCGACAGCACGTTCAGCGACATTGCCGAGTTGCGCAAGCTGCAATGCTCGATCACACAGTACCGTCAAGGCAGACCGGGCTTCGTCGTCATCGCCAGTCGTGACGATGCCGAAGCTGACTCCCGTGTCGAATGTGTCTGCGAAGGCGAATCCCGCGGTGACGTTGACCTCCCAGAAGTTCGGGTGATCGGATTGAAGCATGCGCGCCATTTGCAACAGCGTTTTCATCGGGTCTGATGCTGTGCCCGTGCCGGTCGGTGGCCAGACAATCGGCGGTTGCGCCAGCAGAGTGTGTGGCCTCTCCGATGTTCGCAGGCACCGTTCCAGTAGTCGAGCGGCACGCACGGCTGACTCACGAGCGTCGGCGTGAGGGTTTTCACGGTACGCAACAAGACAGTTTGAGAAGCGTGCCATCTTGGGTGTGAAATTCGCGTGCAGATCGTACACGCCGAAAATCGGAATGGACTTCGACGAAGCTTGTT
>JAYTAK010001466.1:0-5301 GCA_043737515.1 Candidatus Kuenenia sp.
TGCCAGTTTCTCGCGGCCCGCCGGCAGTGGCAGATCGTTGATCGCTCGTGCGGCTTCCGTGACGATCTTCAGTTCGGCATCGTCCAGAAACCCGGCTATCCGCGGATCGGCCCAGCGACGCTGCACCAGCAACACCGCCATGCGTACCGCAATCGACTCATCACCCGCGTACCGCTGCACAGATTCGCGATCGCCGATGAGATCCAGAGCCACGACGCCGGCGTGCGCGAGTTGCCGGTCCCGGCCGTTGTTGTCGCGGAGCATCGCCACGATCGGTTCAACGGCATCCCTGTGTTGCAGCGAGCCCAGCGCGAGCGCTGCGAAAAATCGCACGCGTTCCGAAGCATCCTGCAGCAGTCGCATGAGCGAATTGGCGGACGGTTGATGCCTGGCATCACCCAGCACTCGCGCTGCCTGAGCACGGACTTCACTGTCATTGT
This sequence comes from Candidatus Kuenenia sp., assembly GCA_043737515.1. Lineage (GTDB taxonomy): Bacteria > Planctomycetota > Planctomycetia > Planctomycetales > Planctomycetaceae > SXXK01. Next base: position 441 of record JAYTAK010001466.1, read on the forward strand.
CGGTCAGCAATGCGAGAACCGGCGAGAGGACTTCAGCGTGCCAGGGGCCGGTCAGATAGGGTTCGGGAATGTGCTGGTATGCCATATTCCAGCCACTGTCGCCCCCCGGCACAAGATACACCAGCCGCGAATCGTCTCCCTTGTCGCAGTTGTTGTCATCCGCGAACAGGTTGCCGTACTGATCGATTGCGAGCTCCTGTGGATTTCGCAGCCCTTGGTGAATTCGTTCCAGCTCCGTCCCATCCGGATTGCAGCGATAGACCGCTCCGCGTCTGGGATTCGAAATCGTCGTTCGTTCTTTGGTAACGACATGGGCGCCGCGATCGCCGACGGAAAAATACAACTTGCCATCGACGCCCCAGACGAGCCCGTGCAGGTCATGCCCATAGAATCCCGCATTGACGCCGAATCCTTCCAGCAGGGCGGACTTGTTATCGGCCCGACCATCGTTGTCGTTATCACTCAGCAGCCACAAGCTGGGAATGCAGGTGTACCAGACTTTGCCGTCCTGCGCGATGACTCCGGAACCGAGCCCGTCGAGCGGACCGTCAAAGCCGTCGGCGAACACGGTTGACCGATCCGCCGTGCCGTCGCCATCGGTGTCAACAAGCTGGCGGACGATGTCCGATGTCTGCGTGAACCATGCGCTTCCCTTGTCAAACCTGTCGGCCCACTTCGTCTGCATTGCCAGCCGATCCGCTAGGGTAGTGACCTGTAAATCGTCCTCCAGCAGAAAGCTGTGGGAACGATTCTCGGGCGTCCCTTCCAGAAACCGATGATCTTCCGCGACATACACACGCCCCTGTTCGTCGAGACAGAACGCGATCGGATTTGTCAGCTTCGGCTCCGCTGCAAACAGTTCGACGGTGAATCCCTCAGGCAGGCGAAACGCAGCCATCGCGGCAGTCGCCGCCTGAGTACCGTCGGGTTTCGAGTCCCCAGCCTGCGATCCTGTCGTCAACAGCGTGACCAGGAATGAGATCCCCAAAAAGGTCGCGCAGTGAACCCATCCTCGGCAATTGACAACCCGTCGCAAACTCATAACGCGAGGGAGGACTGTCATTTTCAGTGTCTCAATCAGGGTGGCTGGAGATTCGGAGATCGCTTGAAGAGTCGTGCTATAGGCACTGATGCAGAAGTATTTTCGTTCAACCCGGATTATTCAAGTAGGCCGGACCAAATTCGCGTAAGCCCTTGCCGGAACTACACAAACGTGATTCTTCGTATTTGACAGAGTGTTGGTGATCGCAGGATTGGTTAGCGAATGCAGTTCCGGCGTTCATCGCGTTTGTTTGGTCCTGCCTACAATGTCGGTGAATAATCCGGGTTTAACGGCAAGCCGAAGGCGTCGGCGATCCTGTGAAACACTGACGCCTTGAAAAGAGCTGCCACCCGCGCGGTGTCAAGGCCACCGCCAAACTGCCGGGCGGCAGTAAGACGATCCGATCGCTGGATGACACGTATCAGAACAAAGGTCTGCCCACGCGGTCGCCGCTGCCACCGGGAGAACTTCGCCACCTTGCAAAGAGGCCAGGGCATTTCAAACACTTCGCGCAAGCATGGTACGGCTGCGACTTGAGCGGCTGTCACGGGAGGGTCGGGTTTGTCGGCTGGGGTGTATCAGAGTCGTGGACGAGTTGCAGCAAAACGATTTCAGGATTTCTTCAGATCTGCTCAAGTATGGCTGAGAGCATTTCCTATTTACCCAAATCCGTGTATTATTGAGAATCTGGAGGCATTGCTGCGCGGGGGAGTCCTTGGTGTAAACGGCGGTTTGCGTGACTGCGCGAACTGTAACGATTGGACTTGAGGCGGAGTTTGACTCTAGTAAGTCGAGCGTCTTCCATCTGCTGAGCAAACATCAGATCAGGCGGGTACGCTGAATCCACTTATTCGATCGAGGAAAGTAAAACATGCGAAGTCATCTCTCATTCTGGCCGCGTCTGGCGGCAACCGCAATGCTCGCGTTGCTGGGGGCTCAGGCAGTGGCTCAGGAACCCGGGCAACCAGATGCCGCCAAGCCTGAATACCCGCCGGCAGAAAAGGTGCTGGAGGGCTATGAAAAAGTCGTCACCAAAGCGAACATCAAGCCGATGTATACGCTGTGGACGCGGCAAAAAGACGGCCAGATGTACGCCGAAATCCCACGCGGATTTGCGCAGAAGAAGTACTTTATCGCCACAACGGTTGCCAGTGGCGACGAGTACGCCGGGCTCCAGGCAGGCGACGTGTATGTGTACTGGAGGCAGTACGACAAGCATTTGGCGTTGATGACGCCCATGATCGAATATCGTGCGACCGGCGACAAGGAAGCAGAGTCGTCTGTGAAGCGATTGTTCACCGATCGCGTGCTGATGGAAGTCCCGATCGTGACCATGGGACCAGGCGGTGGCCCGGTGATTGATGTCGATGCGATGCTTGTCAACAATCCGTCACTGAGCTTCGCTCCTGCGGCGGTCAATTATGGTCTGACTCGCAGTGGTGTGTACTCGATTCACACCGCGAAGGCATTCGAAAACAACGTCGAGATCGCGTTTGAAGTCCCCGACAGTTCGGGAATCCTGAAGGTTCTGCACTATTCGATCAGTGACATTCCGGACAGCACGGGTTACCAGCCTCGCGTCGCCGACAGCCGCGTCGGATTCTTCACGACGACTTACACGGATCTGGCGAAGTATGATGACCGCGAAACTCACATTCGATACATCAATCGCTGGCATCTGGAAAAAGCGGATGCCAAGCTGCAATTGAGTCCACCGAAAAACCCGATTGTGTTTTTCATCGAACACACAACGCCCGTGCGATACCGTCGCTGGGTTCGTGAAGGTATTTTGTCCTGGAACAAGGCCTATGAAAAAATCGGCATTTCCGATGCGATCGAGGTTTACTACCAGGACGCGGCCTCCGGTGCCCACATGGATAAAGATCCTGAGGACGTGAACTACAATTTCGTGCGCTGGCTGAACAACGATGTCGGAACGGCGATCGGTCCAAGCCGCGTGCATCCGCTGACCGGACAGATTCTGGATGCCGACATCATCCTGACGGACGGCTGGATTCGGCATTATCAGAAGCAGTTTACCGAATCATTGCCGAAGGTGGCGATGGAAGGATTCGGACCCGACACGCTGGCATGGCTGGCCGATCATCCTGAGTGGGACCCTCGCATCCGTCTGGCTCCACCTTCCATGCGGAAGTCGATTTTGCGGGAGATCGCAGTGCAGTCTGACCAGCCGTATGCCGGCCATCCGATGTCGAAAGTCAATACTCAGATGCTGGGCGATGACGAATTCGATGGACTCGTCGGACGATCCAGCCAGGTCAACGGTATGTGCCTTGCCGCCGAAGGAATCTCCTTCGATCTGGCCGTGATGAGAATGACGTTCGACATGCTGCAGGCCGATGCGGCGGAAGATCCGGCGAAGCCTGAAGAGAAAGCCGAAGAAAAGCCGGAAGAAAAGCCGGAAGAGAAGAAAGAAGAAAAGAAAAAGGAAGAACCAAAGGAGCAAATGCTGGATGGTATGCCGGAGTCCTTTGTAGGTCCGCTTGTCGCCCATCTGGTGGCACACGAAGTCGGACATACGCTTGGTCTGCGTCATAACTTCAAGGCCTCAAGCATCCACGCTCTGGCAGAAATCAACAGCGACGCCGTCAAGGGAAAGAAGCAGCTCGCAGGGTCCGTCATGGACTATATCGGTGCGAACATCCGTCTGGATTCCGGATCGCTGCAGGGTGATTACTGCATGAGCGGAGTTGGTCCTTACGACATGTGGGCCATCGAATACGGCTACACGTTCGGTGACCTGAAGCCGGTGCTGGCTCGAGTGGCCGAACCGGAACTGGCGTTCGCGACCGATGAAGACACCGGAGGACCTGACCCGCTGGCCCGCCGATACGACTTCTCAAGAGATCCGCTGGATTATGCCGAAGAGCAAATGCGACTGGCAAAGCATCACCGTGAACGTCTGTTGACGACCTTTATTAAAGATGGTGACAGTTGGGATCGTGTTCGATATGGCTATGAACTTGTGCTGTCACTTCAGACACGATCGCTGTCCATGATGTCCGCTTGGGTAGGCGGAGCGTTTGTCAATCGCGACAAGAAAGGCGACCCGAACGGCAGAAATCCGATCGTCGTTGTTCCCGTCGATCAGCAGCGGAAAGCACTGAACTTCGTGACGACGAATGCGTTCAAAGATGAAGCGTTTGGACTCACGCCGGAATTGACGACCGCAATGGGGCTGGACAAATGGTTTGACGTTTCGGCATCGATGGTCGAAGAATCAACGTGGCCGATTCACGATCGTATCATGGGCATTCAGGCATCGGTGCTGACCGGCCTGATGAACCCCACGACTCTGAAAAGGGTTTACGACAATGAAACCCGTGTGCCTGCGGATCAGGACTGCATGACGCTGCCAGAAATGCTGAACACGGTGACCAGTTCCATCTGGACTGAACTGGATGTCAAAGCCGAAGGCGAATACTCCGCCCGCAAGCCGCTGATTTCCAGTCTGCGTCGCAATATCCAGCGGGAACACGTGGAACGTCTGATCGACCTGACACTGCCCGGCGGATCGTCCGGTGCGGCAGGGCGAGCAATCTCAAGTCTTTCAGCGGAACAACTGCGAGGCGTTGTCAAGAAGATCGAAGCTGCCCAGGCGGCATCGGCCGACAAGCACGATCCGTACACAACAGCTCACCTGGCCCAGGTCAAGGAACGCATCACGAAGGCTCTGGATGCAGACTATATTCTCAACCCCAGCAGGTCCGGCGGCTCCTCCGGCGGATCAGTTCGGTTCATCATGGAGGACAGCAAGTCTGGTGAGATTATACAGGACCAGGTTGTCCCGATTGAACC
>JAYTAK010001467.1:0-2289 GCA_043737515.1 Candidatus Kuenenia sp.
ACGTTGAACACAATTCGCAGTTTTGGCCCGATCGCTTTCCGCACGATCTTCTTCGGCGCAGCGGCGGGGCTGGAAAGAATCTCTGACATCGCAACAATCACTTTCTGAACGAGCGATCTCGACCAAAGTCACTGGTCGGCGAACGCTGGGAAATGCCATAAGACGCTGGAACCGGAATACAGTCAGCAATCCGAAAAGACAGAATCAGTCGGCTCTCAGCCGACAAATTCCGGTGGCATGTCGATCAGCAGCGGAAATCCGCGCAACGCGCGAGCGTGGGAGTTGATGTCTCGACGACGCGACACTTCTGACGGCAGTTCAACGGTCAGTTGGCCGCAGATCAGGCGATCCTGTTGTCCGCTGGCGACGGTTGTCGGCGGGGCGACCGGCAGGGAAGGCGTCGGATTCTGCTGGCAATTCGGCCCGTTGCAGGGCATTGGCAATGACGGCAGGGACGATTCGTGTACGGCACCGTTCTTTCCTGACAAACGCACCAGTTCGGATTTCACGATGTCGTGGTCATTCAGCGTAACGTTCGGCACCGGGTGAGTCACCGTTCGATATCGCGAATACACATACTCGCCGCATGAAGCGATGCAACTACCGGACATCAACAATGCAACCACGACCGACACGGCAAGTACCGCAGTGTGGATGAGTGTGATTCGAATTGTGGTGGTTTTGTCCATATTCCAGATCGAGAACAGTGTCTGGTCGCCAGCGGGTGCTGAATTCAAGTGGGATAAGCTTCCAGCTTGTCACGTTTGTCGGACGTGCATGGCTTTTACATTCAACGATGGCAAGCTGGAAGCTTACCCCACGTGAAATGCCGTCTAAAACAACATTCTGCAGCAATCCGTCCACCGAATCCTACGACGGATGACCCGATTTCCGCCAGTTCCAAATTCCTGGTTCCGCAGTATTTTGCTCCAAAAGTCCCGAAACGCTAGACTCCTCCCATGAACGATTTTCCAGTCATCAGCGTTACGGAACTTGTGACGGCCTTCAAGGAGGTTGTCGAAACCGCATTGCCACCGTGCAGCGTCGAGGGAGAAATCTCGAATTGTCGGATGAGTCCAGCCGGGCACTGGTATCTGACGCTCAAAGATGAGACGTCCGAAATCAGCGCCGTCATCTGGCGGAGCGCGGCGGCCAGGATGAAGTTTGTGCCGAAGGACGGGATGAAGGTCCTGTCGACCGGTTCACTGCAGGTCTATGTCGCTCGCGGAACATGCCAGTTTGTGATCACGAAGCTGATGCCGCAGGGCGTCGGTGAACTGGAAATGGCGTTTCGCCAGCTACGCGACAAACTGGCCGCCGAAGGATTGTTTGACGAATCTCGAAAACGGCCGATTCCTCGAATTCCGAAACGCATCGCGCTGATTACCAGCCCGTCGAGTGCAGCGGTGCGGGACATGATTCAGGTGATTACACGCCGCTGGCCAGCCGCTCGGATTGTGATTCTGCCCGTCCGCGTTCAGGGCGAAGGGGCGGCTGACGATATTGTAAAAGCGTTGCGAAACGTGCATCGCATTTCAGACGTGGATGTCGTCATTGCGGGACGCGGCGGTGGAAGTCTGGAAGACATGTGGTGTTTCAATGAAGAAAAAGTCGCCCGTGCGATCGTGGCGTGTCGGGTTCCGGTGATCAGTGCCGTCGGACACGAGATCGATGTTTCCATTGCCGATCTCGTCGCTGACCGTCGCGCATTGACTCCCAGCGAGGCCGGCGAATTTGTGGTGCCGTCCGTTCAGGACCTCAAAGACACTCTGCAGCAGACCGCTCAGCGAATGCGGCAGGTTCTCCGCAACTGCGTAGACCGCGTCCGCCTGCAGCTCAGCGCAATCGAAGCGCGATCAGTGCTGCAGCGCCCGATGACGCTGATCGATCAGCGTCGGATGGCGTGCGACGAGCTTGGACAACGGGTCGTCACGGCCATGAAGCTATTCGTCGAACGCCGCCTGCAAACTGTCGCCCGAACTGCCGCGTCACTGCATGCGCTGAGTCCGCTGCAGGTACTGTCCCGAGGCTTTTCGCTGACTCAGACGACCGATGGTCAGGTTGTGCGTGATGCCGACCAGGTGTCAACCGGCGATCTGTTGATCACGCGGCTGGCAAACGGGACTGTCAGTTCGACAGTGACGTGAGTGTTCAGGGCTGGAATCCCTGACGAAATGCGGAGTTGCAAAACCGTTGGCGTCGGGGCTGTCACACAGAATCTGTAGGCCGGACCAAGCGCAGCGCAGTTCCGGCAGTTGTCTGGTAATTGCCGGAACGGCGCTGCGCTTG
>JAYTAK010001468.1:0-2288 GCA_043737515.1 Candidatus Kuenenia sp.
AACTATGACAACGCTGCAACACAATTCTTTGACACAACAACTCCAGATCGGTGCGGTCAGCTATCTGAACTCACGTCCACTCATTGAGGGACTTGAGGATTTGCTGCCGTCCGCGAATCTGGTGCTCGATTATCCAAGTCGTCTCGCCGATTCGTTGGCTGACGGCAGTCTGGACGTGGCTTTGATTCCATCGGTCGAATATTTTCGCCGTCCAGGTTATGAAGTCGTTTCGGATGCCTGTGTTGCCGCCCGCGGCGAAGTGCTGAGCGTCAAGCTTTACTGTCGCGTTCATCCGGGCAACATTCGCCGCCTGGCTCTGGACGAAGGGTCTCGCACGAGTGCGGCATTGACGAAAGTCATCCTTGCCGATCGCTACGGAGTGATTCCGAAGACCGAACCGTTGAAGATGGAATCGACGACGCGCGACAGTACCGCAGATGCCGTGTTGCTCATTGGTGACCGCGCGATGCATGATCCAGCCGAATCGTTTGTGGAGGTCATGGACCTTGGACAGGTTTGGTACGACTGGACTGGTCTGCCTTTCGTGTTCGCGATGTGGGTCGCTCGACAGGAAGCCAATACGGACGGAATCGACGACATCCTGTCTCACGCGCGCGATCTGGGACTGGAACGCATCGCCGAGATCGCTGCCGAAGAAGCTCCGCGACTGGGGCTCACGCAAACCGTCGCGTACAACTATCTGACGAAAAACCTGCACTATCATCTGACGTCCGCCGAACGTAGTGGATTGAAATTGTTCTGCGAACTGGCCGCTCAGCACAACCTGGTGAAACCTGATGTCGATATTGTCTTCCGAGATTTCGTCACTGCTTGACAAAGCCGTCGCTGGTGACCGACTGACGTCCGAAGAGGGCCTGGCGCTGTTGCAGTCGCACGATCTCGCAGCCATCGGAGCTGCCGCGAACGCCGTCACAATGCGGCTGCATCCTGAGCCGTTCCGCACGTACAACATCGACCGCAACATCAACTACACCAACGCCTGCACAGCGGTCTGCGACTTCTGCGCGTTTTACCGGCCACCAGACCATCCTGAAGTCTACGTGCTGCCAATTGAAACGCTGCTGAAGAAGATTGAAGAAACAGTGGAACTTGGCGGCGATCAGATTCTGCTGCAGGGCGGACTGCATCCAAAATTGCCGCTCGAATGGTACGAAGAGACTCTGCGGACGCTGCGCGCACATTTCCCGCAGGTCAACATTCATGGATTCAGTCCGCCGGAGATTCATCACTTCACAAAGATCAGCAAGCTGCCGCTGAAGACCGTACTGGAGCGACTGAAGGCTGCTGGCCTGGGAAGCCTGCCTGGCGGTGGCGGAGAGATTCTTGTCGATCGAGTCCGCAAAGAGATCACTCGAGGCAAAGTGCTGACCGACGACTGGCTCAACGTCATGCGCGTCTGGCATGAACTGGGCGGACGGTCAACGGCGACGATGATGTTCGGTCATATCGAAACGCTTGCCGAGCGCATTGAGCATCTGGAACGAGTTCGCCAGTTGCAGGACGAAACCGGCGGCTTCACCGCATTCATCTGCTGGACATTTCAGCCGGACCACACTGACATGGCCCACATCCCGCCAGCCGGAGCGTTCGAGTATCTGAAGACGCAGGCGGTGAGTCGTCTTTATCTGGACAACGTTCCAAATATCCAGTCGTCGTGGGTGACGCAGGGTGAAAAAGTCGGCCAGATGGCTCTGCTCTTCGGCGCCAACGACATGGGCAGTCTGATGATTGAAGAAAACGTGGTGTCTCAAGCGGGCACCGTGCATCACTTGACGGTGGACGGGATTCGCCGTTGCATCGAGAACGTCGGTTACATTCCTCGCCAGCGAAACGTGTTTTACGATTACATTGATCAGGCGTAAAGCGAACCGCCATCTGCGGTTTCCAGCCACTTGCTGCGTTGAGCCTCACGCACGGAATTCGCCATCAGGATGGCTTCCTGAAAGTCAAAGCCCATATTCTCCAGCCGCAGGGTGTAGCGTTGTCGCTGGTTCTTTGGGAAACGTTGTGTGTGCCGAATCAGTCACAACACTACTAACAGTTGAATTCCTGTTGTGCCGCGAAGATCTTCAGGCGCCGGTTTGTAGAGGTTGTTCTCGTTAATAAACTTCGTTCTCAGCAAGGTTCGGCCTCAGTGACAGGCAAATCGCAAAGTAGCCGTCACGCTCCATCGGGGCAAGTTGGCTATAGTCTTTGAAGTTGGTATATCAAAAAAAGAGGGGATGCCTCGAAGCTGGTGTTTTTCCCGAAGGCACCAGAAAAAAGAA
>JAYTAK010001469.1:0-12195 GCA_043737515.1 Candidatus Kuenenia sp.
TGCCACCGTGAAGCTCTGCACCAGTGTGTCGGCCTGATAGATTCCCAGCAGCGATTGCTTGCCCGAGTTCGACACCGGCACAATCAGATGCGTGCCACCGACGGTCAGTGTCTTCTTCAGTGCAACACGAATCGGCGCGGCGTTCGTGTCAGAGAGTACGATGTGATCGACGTTGATGTGTCCCCAGCCGCCGGTGTGATCATCGACGATCCGGAGAACGGCTGTCTTTCCGGCAAGGTCCGCGAGATCCCACGATGCGGGCTGCAATTCTTCGCTGCCGCCTGCAACCGTGTTCGAACCGGGCTCGGTGCGGACAACCTTGCCATCGACCAGGAGATTCATGCAGGTCTCGCCTTCATGGCCACCGCCGCCAATCAGAAAGTTGAGCCAGGGCCGCTGAATCGTGAATTCAGGAGACGTGAGTGTCCCAGTCGTGCGATCGCCTTTGAAGAATGAATTGACAAGCCGCTGGCCCTGAAATCCGGATACAGGCATCTGACCTGCCAGCGTGCCTTCGGCCGGACCGGAATCGAACGCTTCACCTTCAATTTTCCAGTCGCCGTAGGTTTCCGCTTCGAAATCGGCAATGAGAACATCGGAACGCTTCGCCTCTTGCGCCCTTGCAACCTCGCTTCCGGCGATGAGGAGACTGACCGAAATGACAAACCATCGACGCGTTTTGAGAAATGCATTCATGGGGCGACTACCTCAAGGCTTGGGAAATATCAGCAATGATCGTCTCGTCGAATTCGTCGGCGCTGACCGAAGCACCCTCGAAGTCCAGATTCCTTAAACCCGTAACGAGCCACGGAACGCCCTGACGCCGTAGTATGACTGCGCACCATTATGATACACGAAGACATGGCCGAAGCGGCGATCACCAAAGATGGCACCGCCGAGTTTTCTGATCTCGGCCGGTGTTTTCAGCCAGCTCGACGTCTTCGTATCAAATTCGCCAAGTGTCTGCAGCTCTCGATATTGTTCTTCCGTTAACAGCTCAATCCCCATGGCCGCTGCCATATCGATTGCGTTGTTTTCTGGTTTGTGTTCTTTCCTCGACTCCAGCCCTTCACGGTCGTAACAAACACTGGTGCGGCCTCTGGGACTTTCCGCTGAACAATCGTAGAAAATGTATTCACCCGTTTTCTTGTCATGACCAACGACATCCGGTTCACCGCCGGTTCGTTCCATTTCATTTAATGACCAGAGCTTCGCGGGATGGGCTTCGAGCTTTGCCAGAACTTTAACCCAATCCAGACCGTGATGGCGATTCATGTATTCGTCAAAACGGGCTTTCAACGCTCGGAGCAGTTCTTCACGCTGCTTTGGTAACAGATCCTTTCTTGATTTCGCGGCTTTCATCGAGGTTATCTTTTCAAGCTGTGCATGGGGAGTGTTGCTGCCGATTCGCAGGACACGGGGCGTCACTTTGAATCGCGTTTGCTGGCCGGTCATTCTTTCGTACCGTTGTCCGCATTGCCAGCGACATCACGCAGAGGCTTTAACAAAATCATCTTTGTCACAGGGCTGACCGCTCCATATTTCACTCCCGCGTCTGCCTTGCCGAAAGGCACATACCGAATCTGGGTGAGCGCCATGAGCACACTCGCCGCTGCGATTCCGGCGAGACCTGTTCCAGACCGTAGCCGCGCGTCAGCCCTACTACGGCGGCCGCAACGCCGCCGCCTCAATATTCCTCCGGAAAAAACGACCTCAGAAGCTCGCCCAACTCGGCATCGACCCCGCCAGGATCAAATCCCGCGACACACCAAACTCAGGGTAATGCACGATAAAGCCATGAGAACCTGGCGCTGTCCAACTAAGAAAACTCGATATCAAAATACGGCAGCCGCCCGCCTTTGGGATTCGGCCATTCGTGGCAGCCTTGCCACGATTCGTTCTCTTTCTTCTGTTGCCGCGTGTGGACGCGGATCGATTTGTGCTTTCGGGTGCCCGGATCTATCACGACTTCGAGCATGTTGTATAGTTTGGGAGTGGACTCGGGACGTCCTTCGGCGGCTGATCCAAAGCTGCCGGCACCCAAAATCTCTACATCGATTCCCGGTCTGCGATAACCAAACACCTCAGTTCTCGACTCATGCACGTCTCCGTGCAGACAGAGTCGCATCCCGGCTTTCTGCAATTGCGTGAGAAAGCCGAGATCCTGCATAAGCTCCGGTCCTGCCACCGCGTGGTGCCAGACTCCGATTCGCAGGATCGGCTGATTCTTCTTCAGGTCCTCGCGTTCGATGGCTCGCCTTCGTTCATCTTCCGCCCCGGCGATCACGCCAGCCACCGCGTCGGGATGGATGCCAGCCTTCTTGCGGCCGTTCTTGTCGATCTCCCAGGCGGAATTCAAGGTCAGGAATTGAATTCCGGTCTGCGGATAAAGGTAGGAAATGCCTTGGTCCGCGTACCGCAGGGGATACTCCCTGTGCATCAACGGGTGAAAGAAACTGTTCGAGAATTGCAGGAACCGTTTCTGGAAGTTTTCCGGATGACGGACCAGCATGGGCTTTCCATCAACCCCCTCGCGTTCCTCATAGGCATCCGCGCGGTCCTGCACGTCATGATTGCCGGGAACGAAGATGCAGCGTTCGAACGACAGGCCCAGTTCATTCACCAACGATTCCACGAACTGCCGGGCTTTCTCGAAACCGACGTCATGGCCTTTGTCGGTCATGTCGCCCGAGACAACCAGATACTCGACGGCTTCGATCGCCGGATACTCTTCGTCCTGCTGCCGGACGTCCTGAAGCAAGAGCTTGAGCTTCGTGTCGGGGTTCGTCTTGTCGGTAAAGTGCAGATCGCTGAGGTGCAGGATGCGGATCGGATCGCCGGTCTTCGCCACGCGGATCTCACCCGCCACCACCTTCTTGGCGCTCTTGATATCTTCAGTGAGCTTTGCGTCGATCCGCTTTCGGAGTGCGACCATCTTCGCATCGGTTTCAGGGCTCCTTTTGCGGATTCGATCGACCCCCTCACCGATGAGTGTTTTTCTTTCGCAAATCGGACAGACGACATCCTTCTCACCGGCGGAAATACGAGTCTGAACAATCCGTTCCGAAATCTGCTCGCCGCACGTGCAGGTCATCGCCTCATGTTCGCGGATATCGACGCCGTGCAGCCGCAGGTGTTCTTCGACGAAGCGAGTGAACAGGTCTTTGCGATCCGGTTTCGTCTTCTCCGAGAAGAACAGATCGACGTGAGCCAGCCCGCCCGTCCGCTTGATTTGCCGGACGCCGCAGACTCCCTGCCTGCCACTCTCGAATTCCACGCGTCCGGCTCGCAGTCGTCCTTCGCCGAATTCCTCGCTGACCATCAGTTTGGAAACCAGCGAGGCGTAGATATTGTCGATCGCTCCGGTGAAATCGTAATACAGCGAAATGCTGTGCGGCAGTTTTTCATCATCCGTGCCGCTGGCGGGAAACAGCGTAGGAAACACCAGCAGCCCACCATGCCGAAAACAAATCCCGTGTTGAATCATCAATTCGACGATGCACTCCAGCACCATCCGTTCGTTCGTCGCACTCAGCCGCTCTTTCTTCATTATCCCCGGCAACGGGATCGTTCTTGTCGAACCGAGCAACCGCTCTTCCAGCACAGGGACGCCCCGCGGATTGTTTCGCGCGGCGATGATCAGCGATCCGGCGTACCGTTCGATGACGGGCAACTGCAGCACGAGAGCCTCATCGCCGCCGGAAAGCCGCGTGCGAACAATAATCCCTTGTGTCGCGAGCTGATCGGAGACCGCCTCGACGGCCGCTTCCTCGTACAACTTCGCCGCCGATTTCTTGATCGCTCGTTTGAAGGCGTCCAGGGTCAGGACGATTTCGTTCCTCTTGCGGCGAGCCTCGACATCGTCGCGGATATGCTGGAACAGTTCCGGACGGCTTGTCTTGGCCATCTGGTCCCAGTCGAGAGCGTCCGAGATCAGCTTCCGCAGTTGTTTCGTATTACGACCAGTTCTGGCGCTCAGATCAAGGAATCCCACGAACCCGCACTCTTTGCACAAGCCGTCGATCCCGTTCTGGTCGATGAGTTTTTTCTTGCGAGCGTCATCGACCTTGGCCCCGACCAGCAATTTGACAGCCCGGTCCTTGCCGAGATGTTTTTCGAGCCGCTTATTCCAGTCTCGCGCCTCGTCCAGCGCGGCCCGTCCGCGAGTCGGATCGATCAGCACCAGCGCCAGCGTCGTATCGTGCAGAAACATCTGATGCACGAGCTGATACTCATCCTGCCCGCCAAAGTCCCACAACACCACATCCCGCCGCTGACCCTCCGGCGGCTTGGCGGAAGCATGAAGCTGTTCGGCTTCCATCGGCCAGAACCGCATCCCGTGTGTGGTGCCGTGTTCGTGATCATGGGGATACCGATCTTCCGCCAGCCGCATGGCGAGACAGGATTTCCCCACGTTGCTCTCGCCGACGAGGACGATCTTGGCGGAGGTGTACCGAACGGCGGCCACGAAGCCCTGCATTCGATCGGAGTTAACGTTCCAGATCCGAATTACCCGTCAGATGTCACCTAGCGTCGCTAAAGAAGAACTTGACGGGCCAAACGTGAGGCCACCAAATATAGTATATTCCTCAGTAATATCTCCAAGGGGTGACCAAGTGCTGACAACCCACAGACAAACTCGATTATCTTGAGCTTTCGATGCAAGCAGAAGTCCATCCGGCGAGACTGCTAGGCTTCTTACCTGTGCGGTATGTCGTTCTAAACGGTCAGTTTCACGCAGCGTTGCATGATTGAATACGACCAGACAGCCATTTTCTGTGCATACCAATTGAGTGCCGTCTCGGGTCCAAGCAAACGCTATACTTCCTCGGCTAATCGGTATTTGGCATTCTTCCTTCTCGGCCAGCAAAGTTTTTTTATCTCGCCAACGCAGGTAACCGCCGTCCACTTGCGATTTTACCCAGAGACGTGACGTGAAACCTGTGTCTGGCCCGCCAATTGCAATTGCGTTGCCGTCCGGAGACCAAGCGAATTCGCAATCAAAATACTGTCTGGCACGTGCGACTATGATTCCGGACGCAGCGTTCCAAATTTTAATAGTTCTGTCACCCCCAGCGGAGGCGAGGTAGACACCGTCCGGCGACCAGACGAGTGTATGCACAAAAAGCAGGTAAGTATCTTGTCGCAGCTTTTTCGTGATTGTCCACTTCATCGTATCCCAGAGGTAAATAGAATCGCCAGGATCTCCGCCTGTGGCAAGCAGTGAACCGTCCGGCGACCAAGCGGCACAACGAACCGTCCCACCGTGGCCCTTCAAGACTGCGAGGCATCGACCATCGTTGGCGTCCCAGATACGGATGGTCTTGTCTTCGGAAGGCGAAGCGATGAATCGTCCGCAGGGGGACCAGGCCATACGTCCGATGGTTCCGGTATGTCCGCGACAAATGCACCGCAGCCTCATCCCCGGCACCACTTCCTGGCCGACTTCCATGAACTCGCCCTCAAGCTCCCCGCCAAGTGCGGACCGCGAAGATCCCACCGTGTCTGCGTTGCCAATCGCTGGTGGCGCAGCCGTTTGTTCTCGTTTCGATTTCTTCTTTGCCATCCAACAAGCCCTCAGATCGTTTGCCAGTCTTCGAAAAGTAATCCGGGGACCCGGCTGAATTCCGATGTGTTGTGCGTGACCAGAATCAGTCCGCCGGACAATGCGGTCGCTGCAATCATCAAATCGTTGGGACCGATCGGGGTGCCGAATGTCTCAAGTTGTGCCCGAATTCGGCCATAAACATCTGCCGCTGAATCATCGAACATATTGCAACTTCTCCAGGACTGGCCGCGGCCAGACGGCTCGTTAAGTATTCGTCTTTTCCTCGCAAATGGACGACGCACGCGTTTGTGTCGAGCAGGTACTTCATTAAAATGGGGCTTCCCGTTGCTCGAATTCACCTTGTGGTTGCCTTTGGAAGGTCGTATCAGAAATACTACCGGCAGTCTCGCGAATGAACTCTTGCCATTGTTCCATCGAATCCACTGCATCCAACGACTCCACAATGACGCGGACTTCACGATTGGCGTCGGCTGTACCGAGAGAAATCGAGACGTTAACGACGCCATTCGCATCGGCCCGCGATTTCAATTCAATTGGTGTCATGATGAACTCCCCTCAGGCATATCGACATCTTATCCGTTCAAAAATAACCGTGCCAGATGCGGATCACCTTGTGCCTGGAAGACAAAGCAAACGCTGCAAAATCCTTATTCCTCGATCGGCACATCGCAGAACGTCAGTGCGGCGATGCCGTTTTGGCCGTAGAGCAGATTGTCGGGGTTCCAGTGGGCGCTGTCGAGATAGGTGACTTTCGTGGCCTTCGAAGGACTCTTGATTTTCAGCGTGATTTGGGTGCCGTCCGCCGAGCCGGATGCAACGTGTCCCGATTCGCCGTCGAGGTAAAACTGACTCACCAGCTTATCCGACCAGACGACCTGATTGCTAAATTCCAGGATGAGTTCGTCACGCTGTGCGGTCGTGAAATACGCTCGCGTCAGGTTTGGCGGGTCGAACGATTCGCTGGTCTGATGAGAGTAAAGCTGAGACCGCATCAGGGGATGCAGCAGCCGAGCGAACTCAGCGTAGCCGTCAGCGGGAAAGTGGCAGCCGCCAGGTGGTTTGATACCGAGCGTTGACATCACGCTGAGATTCGAAAACAGCTTTGGCAATGTCCGCTGCACTTCGCGCAGCTTGTTGTCGGAGCCGTTGATGCCCATCGCGCACGACTTTGGCCAGATCTGGAACACGTAGTAGTGCTGGATGTTGGGGTAGTCCTGTTTCCACGCGGCAGCAAGATCGACGAAGAACTGGCGATAGGTCTCGTAGCCGTAGCCGCCGGTCGGACCGTCGGCCCCCTGATCATTCTCGCCCTGATGCCAGATGACCGCACGGATGCCGTGAGTCAGCTTCGCCTGTTGGATTCGCCACAGCAGCCGACCGTAAATCGTGTTCGCGTCTGTCGGGTCAGTTTCGTTGCGCTGATGCTGGTCGATGCGCGTGCCGCCGACGGCTCCGTTGATCAGGCAGACGGGAATCTTTTCGCTTTCGACGATGCGGCGACCGAGTTCCATGCCCCAGTAGCCGATCACAGATTTCCCGCCCGGACCGCGAGCTTCCGCATTGGCCCACAGCTTCAGTCGTGAACCTTCCGGACCGTTGTCTGTTGCACCAAACGTTCTGATCCAGTCGCTGGGTTTGAGCGGGTTCTCTTTGCCAAAGTCGGTTGCGACGGCGTTCGATTGGCCGATGATAATGTAAGCATCGCCGCAGACGATGTTCGACGCTTTGTGCCGTACCGTTTCAAGATCACCAGTCCTGGAACCGAACTCTGTGCGGTACTTCACAAGTCCTGCCCTGAGCTTCACGGACAGGGAATAGGTCTTCTCGGCGGTGAGTTTGCTGGTCTCGGTCGCGAAGAGTTCGTCGTCCGCGAAGACGCGCACGAAAACGGAGTCTGCTGCGTCCGAAAGTGTTCCCGCATAGACCAGTGTCCCTCCGCGCCGGGCGTCGAGACCGTGGCCATCGCGCGCGATGAACTGGTTGTCCTCCGGTTGCTCGTTGTCTGTCAGCGGCCGCGAGATCCACGCATCTTCGCCGGGCGATGGTTCTTTCACTGGGATCACGATCGTTTGTGTGATCCATGCACCGCCGTTGTCGATCGAAGCGGTCACTTGCAATTCGCCGCTGCCCTGAGCCCGCGTGAGGATCAGTTTGCCAGGTTCGATTTGCTTCATTACGGCGATGTCATTGACCGTCCAGTGGAAATTCAACTGGCCTGCGTCTTTCGCCTTCATTGCGGCGATGTTGCTGATTTGCGGCACAACTTCGATCGTCTGCCGTCCGTCCCAGAGCGGCGGAGCGGACAGGGTGAAGACGGGTTCCGGGATTTCGTCGCTGATCGTGATGGCGATGTCTTTGGTTTTCACGTCGTTCGCAAAGATCGCCTTCACCGTGAGCGTTGCGGTTTGAGGGCCGACAACTCTGCCTGCATCGAAGGTATACGAAAACCGATCCGTCGCGACGACCGATTCGTGCCCATCGCGTTTTAAGATCCAGTACACCTTCTGAGCACCACCGATTTTCGCGGTCACCGTCGCGCTGTGGCCTTCGGACAGGGCCAGTTGGTCGTGCGAAATGGAGAACGCATCGCCGGGCTGCACCAGCGGTCCCACCAGCGACTGGCCGGACTTCTGGTTTTCGTACTGCAGCCTGATCCATTCGGGCGATCGAACCGTGTTCGAAATACGGACTTCGTCAATGTCGCCCACAAATTCATAGTTGTGATACCAGCCGCCGATCCACATGCGGCAGGGGCTCTTCAGTCTGAGTGGATTGCCGTCGCGTTTTGTTTCGCCATCGAGAACGCCGTTGACATAGACTCGCGATTCACCCTTTTGATACGTATGCACGACATGCAGCCACTCCGACAAACCGACGGTGCTGCGTCCTTCAACGTTGGCGTCGGAAAAATAACTGTCCATCGACACATGCGGCGGACTGCGGAAATTCATCACGATCTTGCCCTGAGCCTCTTCGTTGCCCCAGGCAAGGATCTGACCATTGGGCTTGCCAGCTCGAAACCACGCTTCCGAACTGTGCGACTCCGCGCCCTTCGGATAGCTGGTGATTTTGTCGCCACAGAATACGCCTTTGCCGCCTTGGAAATTCCGTGCGAGGCCGATGATTCCGGCAGTGGCCGTTGTCCCGGTGTCGTCGCTCGTGAGCGTTCCGACTTCGTCCTGCACGACATCGTGCATGTGCCAGACACTCAGATATCCGTTGGATTCATTGAACACGGCACGCCCGTTTGATTCACTCGCGGCGTCCGGCTTGCCCCAGTGCAACTGAATCTCCTGCCGCGAGTTGCCTTTGATCGTTGGAATGCGGACCCAAACGCTGGCGACTCCCTTTGCGGCATTCCAGTCTTCAATCTGATAGGCAAGTGGCTGACCGGTGCTGTCCGAGAATCGCAGATCTTCTCCGCCAGTCTTCGCCTGACTAAAATCAAAGAAATCCTGATGCAGCCGGACGAGGAGCGGGAAACCTTCGACGGAAGCTGCGGCGGGCAGGTCCGCACCATCCGGCGTCGTAAGCACCCAGACGGATCCCGAGTATTTCCAATCCGGATACGCCGCCATCGCACGGGGTGTCAAAAGAAACATCAAACAGACAGCACAGCACAAAATCGTTTTCACCGACGGCTCCCTTGTGCCTGACCCGGCACTGAACGACTCTTAATCAGTTGTTATACGCCACGCGGTTCTGAGTGAGACCTTTTATACTCCGCGCGGTCAGATTTGAGGTTTTGTGAGCGGCAAGGCGCTAGCCGCCGGTGCTGACCGAATGCACAACCTGCGGCTAGAGCCTTGCGGCTCACTCAACAACACGTCCCTCAGTCCTGGCCGAGCGGAGTCTCAGCTAAATCCGCAGAAAATTTCGCAGCAGGTCGTAGCCGTGTTCTGTCAAAAAACTTTCGGGGTGAAACTGAACACCGTGGACCGGGTATTCCTTGTGCTGCAGCCCCATGACTTCGAATGACTGACCATCGTCATGTACCCACGCTGTCACTTCCAGACACTCGGGTACTGTCTCTTTAGGAACAATCAAACTGTGATACCGCGTGGCCTGAAATGGATTGGGCAGATTTGCGAAGACACCCTTGCCGGTGTGGGAAATCATGGACGTCTTGCCGTGCATGAGGCGATCCGCGCGGACAACTTTGGCACCGTACACATCCGCCAGGCACTGATGTCCGAGACACACCCCAAGGATCGGAATCTTTGGTCCGAAGTGCGCGATGAGTTCGCGCGACAGGCCAGCCTCGGACGGCGTGCAGGGGCCGGGCGAAATGACGATGCGCTCTGGCGATAACGCTTCGATCTGCTCGATGGAAATCTGGTCATTTCGTTCGACCCGAATTTCAGCCTTCGGATCGATTTCTCCAATCCGCTGCACGAGATTGAAAGTAAACGAGTCATAGTTGTCGAGCAGAAAAATCATCGTTGACTTTGGCGAGATTCAAGAAGGTGATCGGATTGCGGATCATTGTGAATGCGCCGCAGGGAATTGTGAAAACATTTGTGTTGATAAAGAATAGCAGCCGTTCGGCGAAAATTGCATCTCCCGTGCGGGACTGAGATCAACTTTTCTTCACGGGCATCGTGCAAACGCAGAAAAGCAACGTCCGGTGCAGAATGAGAAACTGGGGGTAATGTTGCGGCCATTCACGTTTTGCCGATTCATCAGGGACAGATTCGTCGGTTGAGCAGGGTTTCATTGGAACGTGGCAAGGTCAATCGCCGAAACTGAGTGATGAATCCTCAGTGGAATCATGCGCGGTTGACGTCATCAGGCGGAATCTGCCGGACACAGGGGTGGCTGACTTGGAGGTCAGCATTGTGAATTCAACCTCAGCGTTACGAGTGGATTGTGCCATGAGGAAGCTAGCTTGTCCGTTGGCCTTGTTGATCGCCGGAGCGATTCAGGGCTGTGCCACGGGTCCGCAGTTCTTTGGACATACGGACAAAACCAGTTGCCACGAACCTGGTTCAGATGAGTGGTGGGCTGAAAAAGCACTGTTGCCGCCCGGTGAGCGTCAAAGGTGCAAGAAGGGTAAAATCTGGCCGGCAAGTCCGCGATCTACCGAGCCTCCGCAGCAGTTTTCGCACACCTATCACAGCGAACATTACTGGCCATTGCCGTATGTCTGCCAGGATCGGCAAGCCGTGCGTGACATGGTCGATTTTCAGGTTTCGCGGGGTTGGGAGGAAGAAACGACGGTTTATGATCGCCACTTCGAGCCGACGACCAATCTGCTGACGCGCGCCGGGGAACTGCATCTTGAACGCATCGTGTACGTTGTTCCGCCGGAACGTCGCGCGGTCTTCGTGCAGTCCACTCACGATGCAGCACTGGATTCGGCTCGGATGGAAAACGTCTGTGCGGCAGTCGCATTGATGTGTCATGGCAACAGCGACGTGCCCGTGACACTTCGCGAATGTCAGGAACTCAGCCGCGCGGCTTCAGAAGTTCAGGCGATCAATTCGATGTACAACGGCAGCATTCCGTCACCTCGACTCTCGTCTGCTGGCGGCGGCGCTGCGGCAGCGAGCGGCACACCGTAATTGTCGATCGAAGATGTATCGTGCCACCGCTTTCGGTCGGCGGAACAGACGCCGCCTCGCAACGCGCGCTCATTTGCCTGGAGATCGGATTCCAAATCGGACCCACTTTCGGTCTGCGATGCTGCAGATGTCGTCAGTCCTGATGTTCGCAGCCTGAAGTGCCTATCGAACTGTACAGTTCTCGCGTGGTCATGTCGGATCTCCTGATAAAGTCAGATTTGCACACTGCTCATCAGACCGACTTGACCACTTCCTGTAAACCCTTGCCACGTTGCAACGTACGACGCGCACTTAATTTGTCGATGAACCCGATTTCCAGCAATCGAAACAAATCAGGGGATTTACATCCCCCGCTCGCCTTACTTAAGTCCACGCCATTGCTCCGCCACGCCTGGGTCGCTCCTGCCCTGCGAGCTGCGAGTTCTTGCTTATCGCCGACCGCATTTCGCCATGCCGCGGTTCAAGCCTAAAGCCAGAGACTTCGGTCTCTGATTCGATTCAGCAAGACAATTTCGTCGCATTCGCTTATACTTTT
This sequence comes from Candidatus Kuenenia sp., assembly GCA_043737515.1. Classification (GTDB taxonomy): domain Bacteria; phylum Planctomycetota; class Planctomycetia; order Planctomycetales; family Planctomycetaceae; genus SXXK01. The sequence continues at coordinate 11,669 of JAYTAK010001469.1, forward strand.
TCAGTACCAAAGTTCGAACAATTCGCGGAGAAAACTCATGCTGACTGCTTACCTGGAGGCCGCGATGCGGAGTGCTCATTACGAATTGTTGCCGGATGACGGCCAATTCTACGGCGAGATCCCACAGTGCAACGGAGTGTACGCGACCGCCGCGACGCTCGAAGAATGCCGCGAGCAACTCCGCGAAGTCCTCGAAGAGTGGGTGCTGTTTCGGGTGCATCGCAATTTGACGCTGCCAGTTGTCGCGGGTGTCGAATTGGCCGTGAAAGTAGCGGCTGTCTAATGCCAGCATTCGGGCCGATCAGTCGAATAGAACTCATCCGGTGCCTTCGCCGTCTGGGCTTCGCGGGGCCGTTCTCGGGCGGCAAACATCAATTCATGGTCCGGGACGATTGCACCATCCGGATTCCCAATCCGCATCAAGGCGACATCCGCCGGGGTCTGTTGAGCCGCATTCTCCGGCAAGCGGGCGTGAGCAAGGAAGAATGGGAAGGTCTTTGAGGTTACTCACCGTCGATGGCCGGTTT
>JAYTAK010001470.1:0-12184 GCA_043737515.1 Candidatus Kuenenia sp.
ATCATGCTTTCAGACGAACTCGAACGACTGCAGAAACTGCGCGACGCGGGCACACTCAGTGAGGAAGAATTCCACACCGCAAAGCAGCGGCTGCTTCAAAGCCCGGATCCCAATCCGTACGCTTATGCCGCGCCGCAAGGTCAGCCTGCAAACGCTGTCGGCACAATTCACGGGATGCAGGAACGAACGTGGTGCATGTTGATGCATCTGTCTCAGTTGCTGATTTTCGCCGGCGGTATCGGCATCGCCGCTCCGGTCGTGATGTGGGCCGTCAGCAAAGACGATTCCCGCGCGGCCAATCGCCATGGTCTGGTCATCCTCAACTGGTACATCAGCGCCTTGATTTACGGATTGGTTGCCGGAGCCCTGTGCTTCATCGTGATCGGGATCTTTATGCTTCCGGTGCTGGCGGCACTCACTGTCATCTTTCCGATCATCGGTGCCATGAAATGCAACGAAGGCACGCTGTGGAAATACCCGCTGTCGATTCAGTTCTTCGATCCGGATGCTGTCTGAGCCCGGTTGCCAGCAGGCTCTCGCGTGATGAACGACCCGGGTTGCGCATCATTTCCAGCACGATCGATTCTAGGCGTTCCGCTCGCACTGTCGCGATGTGGACCGTCGGAGTTGTGAGGCGCCCCATCAATTGATCCAAACTCTGGAGTCACTCGTCCGAATTCCGTCGTAGTGTCTGAAGGAGAGTTTGCGATTAAGGCGCCGAGGAAGTCGATAATCTCTCGCCGCCTCCGGTTTTCGTAATCTTTGGATCGTCTGTCGTGCTCATCGTTGCGTCCGTGTGTTTTGGAAACTCGTCGTTCAACGACCACGCAGGTAACTCGGGTTTCGGGAGCACATCGACTCGTGCTTCGAAGAAGTCGTGATGAATCTGAATACGGTTTCACAGGCGTCCAAAGGTACGTGACACCGACGGGTTCCTAATCCTTCGTCGTGTCCCTGTTACGACAGGGCTTGCTCTGATAGACTTCTGGTTGATTGGCGAAATGACTTTGCAGTGTGAATGGCACGACGTGAATGGCTTTTTTCAAAGCTGACGGACTTCGTCAAAGAACTCAGTGCCGAAGTACAACGGCGCGTTGCTGAACAATTGTGAGAAGAAGAGCAGGCTTTGTTAGAGATTGTGACGAATCCAAAACTGGACATCAGCAAGGCCGAAAAAGAAGAGGTCAAGAAAGTGGCCCGAATGGTGCTGCAAACTCTGAAGGAACTCCAGTTGGTTCTCGACTGGAGGAAACGTCAGAAGACGCGCGGATGTCGGCACTAAAGTGAAAACGATCCTTGACGAACTGCCACGTGCCCACACGCCCGAAATCTACCAACAAAAATGCGACACTGTGTTGCAACACGTCTACAAGGGCTATCACGGCGAAGGGAAGGGCGTGTATGTGCTGGACTAATCACGTTCCAGGAGATCAAGATTGCCGGTCCATTGCGTCGATCAGTGTACAAGATGGGGCTCAATTATTACCGTGCGGTACTGATTGAGATGATTCGCAGGGTTTACAACGTCAAGTTGGAAGAATTTCGAGAGAAAGCAATGTCGTTATCGCCGGTAGATTGGAGTGTGGTTGTAGTTGTAGTTGGGCGATGGAATCGTTCAATTTTGACCCCAGCGGGAATTGGAAAACGGTTGTTCGGACTTGCAGAAGGAACGCCGCTAGAAGTGATGCTGGCAATCGACGCGATTGCGCCTCCACGGGTGTCGCATGAGGGAATCGTCGTCGTCGCCGGTGAAGACCGACTGATAGTCCAAACGGAAGTGTGCTCATTTTCTGAGTTGGAGCGAGCTAGAGATCTTGCCAAAAGGGCTTTGGACGATCTGCCACAAACACCAGTGTCTGGTGTTGGCGTAAACGTGAAATGCAAGACGGAAGTTCCAATCGATGCAGTCACTGACGTAATCGGCAGCCCTTGGGATGATCAATTGTCAGATCAAGACTACACAATCCGTGGCCGCGCGATCAGTCGAAGTCTTCTTTGGAATGACGGCACAATAAATCTGACTGTGTCGATGAATGGCGAAGGTGAGCAACTGATCCAATTCAACTTCGACTTTCAGTCTCCAGATGTCAAGGGCCAATGCAAATGGCTGTCGACTCCGATCGCCGAAATACAGTCAGAGGTAAACAAACTGCTGACCAAAACCATGTCTCTTTGCCAAGAGGATATTTCGAATGACTGATATTCTGAATCACAACACAGCAGCCCCGCAATCTAGCGGCGTGTACCAAAAGGTCGCGACCGTGGAGCAATCAAACTCAATCTGCACGAATGCAAAAGCCCAGCAGATCCGTACGGTGACAACGACGGCGACACAGGGACACCTGACCCTGCGATACACACCGCGTGAACAAAGCGACTCACGAAACACGAATTCATGATGTGTAACAAATGCCAAGTCACTGGACGTATTATGAATTTGAGCCCGAATCGGATCTGTGTCAAGGTGACATCGTTCGCCGAACGCCAGAACTCTTGTCTGTGTTGGAGATCGTGCATAAACACTTCTGCGACGAGAAATACACGGGGTTCCTCGTTCTCACACAGACGTGCGACTTGGTGCGTCGAAACGGAACAGCCTGCTCAGCGCGGCATGTTTCACTTTGCGTGATTAGGGAGCTTGATCATGTGCTGCCATACATCTTGCGTGAGATTTGTGGTACAGAGATTGCCGGAGTCTACACAAAAGAGGGGAGGTTTCTCGCAGAGCAACTGTTGGTGAAAATCATGAATCAGAATGAGCAGGCAACAGGTCTATTCTATTTGCATCCAGATGCCGATGTCGGAATTGCTACGCCTTCGGTTGCCTTACTTCGAATCAGTATTGCGTTGCGTAGAGAGCATTATGCGGTCCTTACAAGTGCGCGGCATGGGCGCATCGCTCCGGAGTTCGCCGCAAAGCTTGGCTGGCTTACCGGAAATCTCTATGCACGCGTTGCAACGCCAGACTGGGACGAGAAGGCGGGTAAAAACTCTGCGAAAGAGATCGCAAAAAGAATGCTGGAATCGGTTTCTGAACCTGACGGGCGAAACTGGATTTCGGGAAAATGGCTAGAAGCAGCGCGTAAAGCTGAGGCCGATTTCTCCTCGCTTGACGGAAAGTCCGCGTTCGATGCACTGAAAGCGCACGCCCCGTCTGAACCACTTGACGTAATCACAGATCGCATTGAGAAAGTCTCCCGCGAGGTGCTAATCGCAGAGCAGGCTCCTAAAATTCGCGATATGGTTCGAGGTGATGTCGATTTCATGAGCAGTGTTGCTAACAGTGTTATTCAAATCGTCGCAGGGTTTTCCAGGCAACTGAATTTGGAGGAACTTGCAATGCAGTTGCGGGACAACGCAGGCTTTCGCGAAGCGATTGCAAATCAAGTGCAGTCCACAATGAAACAGGCGAGTCGTGACCAGTGGAACAAACCAGCGGAGGCAACATGCGCCGCTCTTAAGAGCACCGCTGGCTTGATTCCGCCGGGATTGAAGGCGGTGAATCAGATACTTGTAGCAAACGGGATTCTCGAATCCGATCAAGCGAGCATTGAGTCACGCCTAAAAGAGTCGATGCTTTATGGCGAGGTTGCAGTCCAACGCTTGCGAGTTATCATAGATCCGTTATTTTCTGATGGCACGATTGAGCGAATTCAGAAAGTAGTTGGTAGAATTCGTAACGATCAGGATGTCAGGAATGCTCTTCGGCCACAGCAGTTGTCGATCGGAATGGAGTAGAGCGAACCATCGCGTCCTGCTCACGATTCTTGTTGCCGTAGCCATTTTATGCCGCCCGGCGTGGCAAGCCCCACCGTTGAATTCACGTTATGGGAGTCGTCAAACATCAGCCTTTCACAGCAGCAGTGATTACCACGCGCCATTTGCTGCTCGATCTGCCGTTGGCGTTTTGTGACGGCTGCACTGACTTAGTCATTGGTCTGGATCTTTTGCTTCCTTGGGCTGCGATTACCCCACTTCATAAGTCACGACACCGTGACGCTGGGCGCGGCTGATGCGGTCGGTGGCGTAGAGACCGGCCAGAATGAATTCCACACAGGATGCACGCACGGCCGCGTTGTCTGCCGCGTTCACTTCGAACGCCTTGTCCCAGATCGGCGGGACTCGTTTGAGCAGCGTTTCGTAGTGCGCACTGGGCAGCATGTCGCCGACTTCGATCTTGACACCCTTCGCAAATATCTGAGCGATCGATTCCAGCCCGTGCTGTTCCACGTACTCTTCGAAGACTGACTTGATGGCTTCGGCAATCACGGCATCCAGAACCTGGCGCTCGGTCATCTGATGGCTGCTCATCATGTCCACTTCCAGCTTCCCGAGCGATGACGAGTACAAGTGTCCGAGATCGCTGATCCGCGGCACGGCAGGTTTCTCGTTCAGCACACAAGCACGACGTCGCGCGCTGGCAATCATCGTTTGATAGTTGGCAATACTGAATCGCGCGCTGACGCCCGAATGCTGATCGATGTAGCGACTCTTGCGCGCCGCGCGACTGATCTCTTCGATGATCTGCTTCATGAAGAACGGCACCACGATCGGGAAGTCGCCGTCCAGAGACAGTTCACATTCCTGTTCCATGATCTGGATGCCCGTGTCGCGTTCGGACGGGTAGTGCGTCTGAATCAGGCTGCCGATGCGGTCCTTGAGCTGCGGAATGACTTTGCCGCTGCGGTTGTAGGTGGCAGGATTGGCGGAAAACAGAATCATCACGTCCAGATCAAACTGCACTGGATAGCCACGAATCTGCACGTCGCGTTCTTCCAGAATATTGAACAGGCCCACCTGAACCAGTTCGTCCAGTTCCGGCAACTCGTTCATTGCGAACAGACCGCGATGCATGCGCGGGATGAGTCCGAAGTGCAAGGCGTCTTCGGCTGACATGCTGGTTCCGCCGGCGAGCTTTGCCGGATCGATTTCGCCGATGATGTCGGCAAACTTCGTTCCCGGTGCCAGACGTTCGGCGTAACGTTCTTTCCGAGGCCACCAGCGAATCGGAATCTGTTCCGGCGGCAGCTCCGCAACGCAGCGTTTACCTTCAGACGTGATGGGCTTGTACGGATCTTCGTGAACCGGACAGCCGGGCAGATCCAGATACGGAATCACTTCATCCAGAAATCGGGGCAGCGAGCGCATCATGCGACTTTTGCCTTGGCCTTTTTCACCCAGAAACAGGATGTCGTGACCCGCCAGCAGAGCGAGACTGATTTCAGGAATCACCGTGTTTTCGTAGCCCACGATCCCTGGAAAAAGTTCGGCACCGCTGGCCAGCATTGTCTGGAAATTCGACCGGATCTCTTCTTTCACATTCCGCGACTTCCAGCCGCTGGCCTTCAGTTCGGCAAGATTGGTCGGGCGATTCGTTGAATTCATGCGATCTGGATCCAATTCAAAACCAAGGACATTGTTACACTTCGCGGGATTGTAGTCGTGTCGATGGACTTCGTCATTCGTTTTCTCAGATCGCCCTTCAGGTCCCTGCCCCGGAATGTGTTATGCCCTGGCTTCAGGTTTACGATCCGCTGAATTCACAGTTTCTCTCGACGCTGGTCGCGGCGCTGCCGATTGTGGTCCTGCTGGGACTTTTGGGATGGGGCCGCGTGAGTGCTCACGTTGCTGCTGCGGCGGGACTGATCACGGCGCTGGTCGCGGCGATCTTTGTGTTTCACATGCCCGCCACGACGGCGCTGGCTGCGGCGGCGCACGGTGCTGGCTACGGATTGTTTCCCATCGGCTGGATCGTGGTGATGGCCATCTTCCTTTATGCGCTGACGGTGGAAACGGGACAGTTTGAAGTGGTGAAGCGGTCGGTTGCGTCGCTCTCACCCGATCGTCGCATTCAGGCACTGCTGATTGCGTTCAGCTTTGGCGCGTTTGTCGAAGGAGCGGCAGGGTTTGGGACACCTGTCGCGATTTCATCGGCACTGCTGATCGGAGCTGGCTTTCCTCCGTTGCAGGCGGCCGGCATGGCGCTGATCGCGAATACAGCTCCGGTGGCATTTGGAGCGTTGGGGACTCCGATCAAAGTGCTGGCCGATACGTCAGGGCTGGATGAAATGTTGCTGAGCCAAATGGCAGGCCGTCAGTTGCCGTTCTTTTCCGTGCTGATCCCGGCATGGATGATTTGCACAATGTCGGGCTGGCGCGGCCTGCGAGGTGTCTGGCCAGCAGTCCTTGTTTGCGGTGGTGTTTTCGCGGTCGTGCAGTTCTATATATCCAATTACATGGGGCCACGACTCGTGGATGTGGCGGCTGGTCTCGCGTCGCTGATCGCACTGACTCTGTTCGTCAAGTTCTGGAAACCGCGTGACGTGTGGCGATTTGCAGATGAAGCAGCCGTTGCCGACATTCCGGTCGCGAAGGCAGACAGTCGCGCGGCAGTGATCTCCGCCTGGTTTCCCTGGGCGCTGTTGTCGGTGTGCGTGTTTGCCTGGGGCCTGCAGGATGTGAAAACATTTTTTGATGACCACACAACGGTCAAGTTCGCAGTGCCTGGACTCGATCAAAAGGTGCAGCGCAATAAAGAAGTCGCGATGGATGCCAAACCGGAAGTTGCGGAGTTCAAGCTCAACTGGCTTTCCGCAACCGGCACGTCGATCTTCACGGCGGCCGTGTTGTCGGCGATCTGGATGGGTGTGGCACCGGCCCGCTTTGGACGGGTGCTGCTGCGGACGATTGTGCAGATGCGGTACGCGCTGCTGACCATTGCATTGATGCTGGCGATTGCTTACGTGACGCGATACAGCGGCATGGATGCGACGCTGGGACTGGCATTTACAAAGACGGGCGTCCTGTATCCGTTCTTCGCCGCCATGCTCGGCTGGCTGGGCGTCGCGTTGACAGGTTCCGACACATCCGCCAACGCGTTGTTCGGAAGTCTGCAGCGAATCACGGCAGAACGCCTGGGACTCAATCCGATTCTGATCTGCACAGCCAACAGCACCGGCGGAGTGATGGGCAAAATGATCGACGCCCAGAGCATCGTGGTCTCAGCCGTGGCCACACAGCAGACGGGCAACGAAGGCCAGATTTTGCGCTTCGTCTTCTGGCACAGTGTAGTCCTTGCCTGCATGATGGGCCTGCTGACTCTGGCCCAGGCCTATTGGCTGACGTGGATGGTGCCCGGCTAGTTTCCAAACCTGGGCTCTACCGACGCAGGTTCCAATCGCGTGGACTTAGGCGAGCGGGGGATGTCAATCCCCTGATATTCAACGCGAATAGAAGCAAATCAGGGGACTTACGTCCCCCGCTCGCCGTTGTATTTCCTTAGGTTCACGCCAATGGACGCAGGGTCGGAAGTGCCCAAAGCCATCGGGACGCAACGAGTCATCACCGACGTTGCCCCGCGTCATCGACCGCCATCTTCGACAGATCCCAAAGTCCAATCGTCGTGTCTTTGTTGCCGATTGCCAGTTGTGTGCCATCCGGTGAAAAATCGAGTGCATGGCCCGCGTCTGGTAACGGGATATGGGCCACCATTTTCTTCGTATTCACGTCCGCCACTTCCGCTGCGTAGCTTCCGCCACTGTAGGTCCATGCGATGCGCCCGGAGTCTGCCGAAAAGCTCAACGCGCCTGCATAAAACCGCGAAGTCGCTGAGTCTGCAGTTCGGGCAACAGTTGATGCCGTGCCAGGAAGCCATTGATGGACGGGATGCAGTGTCGATGCCTGGCGCAAGCTGATCGCTGATTGGGACTGGCCGCCGTCGAGCGGTATTTCATCGACTGTGGCAACCCAGCGGCCGTCCGGAGATGCAGACAGGTTTCTCATCCCTTTGATCTCGACCTGCCGAAGTACCGCTCCATCTCGCGCATCGTATTCTCTGAGGATTCCCTGATACGCAACAAACAGTGATTGGCCACTGTATGCAAACCAGCCTTTGGGCACCTCTCTCATCCTGCCATTGGGATCATAGACATACCCCGGCACCACGATTGCCACTGAATTGCCCGAAAGCTTTTCTTTTCCGTGCGGAACATTCCATCGCCGTAACTCCTGATCGTCACCCCATGACACGAAAGTTTGTCCATCGGCGGCGAACTGTACTGCTCGACCACCGCCCGATCGTCCGTGGCCGGGAAAGCTGTGACGCAATTCGCCGGTGTGTGCATCGAACGCAGCCATCTTTTCGGCAAGCGGATTCAACACGAGTGTTTGCCCGTCTGGGGACACTGCCATGGCACCACTGAAATACAATCGCATGGCCGATTCTGTGCGGAAAAGTTGCGCGCCAGACCGAGCATCCCAAAGGCAGATCACACCGTCGTGGTCGCAAGTCACAACTCTGTCAGGGTCGGTAAATCGAACGCCTGTGATTCGATCGAAGTGACCGCCTGTGATTGCGTTCAATTCCTTTTGCGGTTTATGGTTCATTTCCGTTCGCGTCTTAAGGTCAAAGATTTGGACACGTTGCGATCCTCCAATGGCAGCCAACCACTTTCCGTCGCGACTGATTGCCACCGCACGAGCATTGTTCACTGGCAAAGTTGTCAACAGCCGGTGTGATTCAACATCCCAAAGTTCGACGCCGTCTGCGCTGGTGGCTGGTACTGCAAGAATTCTGCTGTCTGGGGTAAACGCCAGTCCGCCGTCCGAATGTGCAGTGGTACCGTTCGCGACGAGTTGGGCGACCAATTCCCCTGTTTTCCCGTCCCAAAGCCTGAAACCATCCTCTTCAACCGAACAGCCGGTCGCGAAGTACTTGCCATCAGGCGAATAGCAAACGGCCATTTGGCGACGAACGTCTGGCGACAGCGTTTTAGGAGGCCCGTCTTCGGCGGGGCTCCACAAATAGGATTTGTTGGAGCCAACCAGAACGACTCGACCTCCATCAGGAGAAATCGCTCCGGCCTTAAATTCGAGCCCAACGGCAATCCGCGCGGTTTCCTTTCCACTTTCGATATTCCACAGACGAACGTCACCCCAGTAATCCCCCGTCAGCAGTGTTGATTCGTCATGGGTGATTGCAAGATATGAAGCTCCTCCAAAAGCGCCTTGCCATTCAATCGCGGAGATTTTGGTCCCGGAATTTGAATCGAATAGAACGACGCGGTTTTCGGAGACCTTCACTTCGCCGATGATCGCCGACTGGATTATGCCTGCCACTGCCACAAGTGTGCCGCCCGGTGAGATCGCAACCGACGTTACCCCCATTTTTCTGTCCAATCCCAGGTCCACGCCTTTGATCACATGACCTGTTTTGCGATGCATCACGGTCAGCAGCCCGTCGGCATTGCCCCAGATCCACTCGCCGTCCGCAGAGAATGCTGCCGACTGCCATGCTGTGGCACCGGAACGAAACCGAGCGGAACCGAACCGCTGAATCATGCCGGGGGGCAACTCCCGACCATCGGCGTCCAGCAGAGCGCCGGCTTCTGTTTTGTCGGGCAGTCGAAGTGGAGGCAAATCGACAGCGGCAGGATCCTGCTCTTTGCCTGTGGTCGCGTTGACTGCTGCCGGCGGTTTCGTCTCGTCGGCAATCACAGGACTGGCGATCTCGGACATCAGCCAATAGCCAATACCACATGTTGCAATCAGGCTGACGATTGGCCAGACACTGCTGACGCGAACCGAATTGCCATCGGAATCTTCAAGCAGTCTCGCGATCCGCTGTCGCAGTTTCGACGGACGCTGTCCGTCAACGGCAAGAGTGGTGAGGTGTTGGCGTTGGTGAATTGCGAGACGGAGTTCCGCGACTCGGAGCAGCGACTGAGCGTACTGCAGGCGATCGCCGCCGACAGCGAGGACCAGATCGTCGCAACTGGTTTCGCGTTCGTCGTGGATGCGGTGGCTGAGATACCACGTCACGGGATGGAAGAACAAGAGGGCTTCCAGAACTCGCTGCACGACGATCATCAAATGATCGCGGCGACGTAGATGAGCCAACTCGTGAGTCAGCACGGATACTAATTGTTCGATGGTCAGCCCGTTGACCATTGCGGCTGGAACCAGAATCATCGGACGCAACAGGCCGACGACGATTGGCACGGTCGTGTGTTCACAATAGGCAATGACCGGCATTATTCGCAGGGAGAGTTTCGTGGCTTGCTCCGCCATCCGCGACAGGATAGTCGGATCATTCATCGCCACGTTCGCGGATCGCAGACGTCGGCTGACTCGCACGCCGATGGCGAGTTTGATGAACATCAATGCCACGCCAAGCAAGTACAGAATCGCAATGAATGGCGCAGCAGAGTGGCCGATCGAACGAGCAAGTTCCCATGTAGTTTGCATTTCAGGAAGAATCGTTGGCGTTTCAACAGCCGCCCGCAGTTCCCCTTCAAACGGTGTCTTTGGAATGTCTGTTGCCGACTCTTCAGCGTCCGATGGCGGAGTTGCGAATGATAATTCCGAGACCACGGGAGGAGTTGCATCGACGATCTTCGCAGCAGGATAGTTTGCCAAAGTCATCAATGTCGGAACTTCAGCCGTCACACTGCGAACGATCGCAAATGTCACCGGAAGACTGACCGCAAACAGCAGCAGCGTTGCAGAATTTAACCAATAACGCCGACTGGCGACGGAGTCCCGCATCGCGCGATTTACGGTCTCTGCGATCAGACCAACAACCAATCCCACCCAACTGACATGCAGCAACGTCAGCGTAATTTGCCAGCAAACAAGCGAATTGAGAGTAAACGGCGTCATTGATTCAGCTCCTTCACCTTGCGGTTGATCAACTGTCGAATGGCCTGCAGCTCTGTGGAATCCACGTCCGCCGTTTCCAGCAGTTGCAGCACCAGCGAATGTGCCGAACCGTCAAACACGCGGATCAACAGATCCTGCACCATGCTTTGTCCGACGCTGTCTTCTTCCAGTACAGGAGTAAACTCAAACGCTCGCCCCTTTTTGGTACGCTGCAGGTATCCCTTGTGGACCATAATGTTCATGATCGTGATCACCGTGCTGTGAGTCAGCTCCCGCCCCGCCGCGGCCAGTGCTCCCCGCACGTCATCGACAGTCTTCGGAGCTTCCTGCCACAGCACTTTCAAAATGCTGAGTTCCAGTTCCGTGGGATGTTCTGATGCCGGGCGCGCCATAGTGCGGTTCTCCAATTGTCTGGTGCTGTCACTCTGGTTTTAATTCGTTCGATTGTGGCGTTGCCGTCGTCGCTCGTCAAGGCAAATATCTACTAAATTAAAACTTCGTGGAGGGCCGTCTTACACATTCCGCTCACAGAGTCCGCAGCCGATTTTACAACATTCTTACACACATGTTGCGCAGTTCTGATATGTCTCACGGGCATTGCAGTACCATGGCGCGATTGACGTCACCAGTTTTCCATCTGCGTTTCAGGAGCATCCCATGCACAACCGTTTTCGACAGACCTCTGTGGCCATACCGTTCGTATTCGCAGCCGCGTTCTTCTTTTGTGCGTGTTCGCAGGCGACAGGATCACCTCAGGAGGAAAAGGAAGCCGAAAGCAAAGTCGCTTCGTTGGCTCTGTTCAAGAATGGCCTGTCGGTCGTGCGACTGGAGGTACCAATCCAGGGTCCTGGCATCTACCGCCTGGCCGATGTCGCGGAGCCGGTGCATGGAACTTTTCTGGTGGAAAGTGGCGGATCGATCGAAGCACGCATCGAACGGCGCAGTGTTCCGGCCAAGCAACCCGCCCGGCTGGGCGTCAATCTTCAGGATGAACTTGTCGGCCTCAAGGTGACAATTCATGGCCGTTCGACAAAGGCCCCCATTGTGGGAACGGTGTTGTCCGTTCCAAAGCAAGAGATTGATCTTTATCCGCCTGTCGTGCTTCCGGGTGATTATGCCTCACCTGCGCCTGTGAGTCGATTTCTTCTGTTGCGTACCGAAGCCGGGACCGCCTATGTCGATCTCAATGAGATTGAACTTGTCGAAGCGGAAGGTCAGGCAGTGCCTGAAACTCCGATGGAAAGCCGGTCGGTTCTCCTTCTGGTTGTAGGTGATGATGTCCGGGGCAACACCTGTCGAATCAGTTATCTGACTCACGGGCTGTCGTGGGCACCAAGTTACAACATTGAATTGCTTGATGCCGAACGACTGACGATTGAGCAGCACGCGGCCATCCGAAATGAGCTGATGGACCTCAACGATACGGACGTGTCGGTCATCAGCGGCTACCCCAATGTGCAGTTCGGTCATGTCGTGTCGCCGCTCTCCGCATCGCAGACATGGCTGCACTTCTTCCAGCAACTCG
>JAYTAK010001471.1:0-27013 GCA_043737515.1 Candidatus Kuenenia sp.
ACTCTGCGGACTGGTATCCGACGGGCAACGAAAGGCTGGGTACGACGCAGACATCACCTCTGGATTGGCAATATCGAACACTGGAAGCAACTGGATAAGCTGATGAGCAAACACCCGGTCACATTCAAGCTCATCAAAGGCCACGCTGGCCACGCCGAAAACGACCGCTGCGACATCCTCGCCGTCGATGCCGCCGAACGCGCTCGGTATTCGAGTCGCAAAGCGACATCGCCCGCGTAGCTCAGTCGCTCCGCCGACTGAGACTCGATCGGCAAATCGTGGTTACCGCATCAACCGTAACTTATGAGGACGATCATGCAACGATGATTTCGTACATGCTCTGCGGAGATTCCTTGTCCCAGAACGCTGTCGAGTGTCAACGATGGGAGGCGTTTTGTAACACTTTGCAAAGAATCGAGTACTGGATTTTGTGCCAGATGAAGTGACTTATGGTCACCAATGAATCTGAAAATGCCGGGCAGAGTGGCGAAGCGCCAGTCGGCGAATTGCACGGAGTCTTACTTTGTTTGCCGGAAACCGCTTGCGCGCTCAGGTCACGCCCTCCTGAGTTACTTCGGCGTGAAGTCGATACACGCAGCGTTCGCGATCTGCCCGCACCTCATCAACGGGTATTTGTTGTCATTTCGACTGCGCAATCTGACGACCGTTCGATCTCCCGCAAATCAGAGGTTGAGGTCCTTTCTTTTCAACAACTGAGCATTTTGCGCGCATCTTTTCGACCGTAGTTCGTTGGGATTTCGCAATTCGGACTTCGGATTTGCGGCTCCGCCGCGCTAGGGGCTTCGGTTTGTCGGATCGACGCGCACGGGATCGCGTCGTCAGGGCAGGCAGATGACTGCGATTGTGGAAATGTCAGAGTCTCATGCCGGGCTTTCCTGGTCGTTTGCTGGTAGCAGGGTAGCGGACTGAACGTGATCGTCGTCACAGAAGCCCACTGTGTTGGCGACCAGCCCCGGTCCCACCGATGGCTGCGGCCTGACTCAGGGCATTCACCGACGAAATCGCGACCGACGACCTGAACTTTGACCCAGGTCTTATCGGCACACTGCTGCAGACGCGATACCAGCCGTTGGCACAGCGATCCCGACGACCATGCTGCTGCAAGCGTTCTGTGACAGAAACTGTGACCTCATTCGATGCCGGATCATTTCCGGTCGCGTGCAACGTTAACATCTGTTATCAGACATCCGGTGCGAGTGATCTGACTGCCTGCTCCAGGCATTCGGCACATTCGTTCCACCCCTCTCTTTTGTTGGTGACTTCACGAAATGTTTGCGCAGGGCCAAGACGAATCGTCACGCGCTTGGGGCGCAGCCACCAGCCATTGGGTGGCATCGCTGCAAAGGCCCCCTGAATATGGCAGGGGACCACAGGAACCGACGTGCCGGCCACCAGCATTCCGACGCCCGATTTGAAGCGGTTCATCACGCCGGTACGAGTGCGCGTCCCTTCAGGAAACAGCAACATGATACACGGTTCGCCCAGCAGTCGTTCGCGCATCTCAGCCAGCCCTCGCCCCCCATTTACGCTGCGAAACAACGGGATCGCGTTTATGAACATGGCGGAAAAGGCGGCCAGCGAGTAGCGTTCGAAAAACACATCGCGGGCGGCAATCGGAAAGGCCTGGTCCCGCCACGTCAACGGCAGGGCGCTGGTCAGGAGCGGCGCATCGAGGTGGCTGGTGTGATTGGCGACCAGCACAAACGGCGGCTCGGCAGGAAGGTTTTCGCGGCCAATCACCTTGAGCCCGTTCCAGGTACGAAACGTCGTTCGCAACAGCACCCACCACAATAGCCGCGCTCCACTTTCAATCAGTCCGCTTTCCCGCCAAGGGCTGCGCAAGCGGTTCATGCCGCTGAGTCCCAGATCGCGGGCTGGCTCCAGGTCCCAGTCTTCCATGTCTCATCCCCCGCTTAGAGTGCGCTGGAGTTGGTCCGCACCGATCGGTCCCAGGCAGAGCGACAGGAAATGAAACAACGCAGGCGGAACAAGCACCAGGCTGTCGAATCGATCGAGCAATCCGCCGTGGCCTGGGATGGCGTGGCCGATATCCTTGATCCCGATGTCGCGTTTGATGGACGACAGAAGCAGGTCGCCGAATTGCCCCAACACGCTGAATCCCGCGCCGAGAATCAGCAGCCGATCCAGTCGATCGACGGCGGTGTCGAGGAAGACAAAATGTCCGAGCGTCGCCACGAAAGCGGTGGTCAGCACAAAGGCCCCGATGCAGCCGGCCCAAGTCTTGCCGGGGCTCGTATTCGGGATCACCTTGGGGCCTCCCACGAGTTTGCCGACACAGAACGCGAAGACGTCATTCAGTTCCACCCCGAGCAACAACAGGATCAGAATCTCGCGAAATCGCGGACTGTTGGCGAAATAACCGACGTAGCCAAAGCAGTATCCGAACAGCAGGAAGCCCAAGACCCCCAAGGCCGTGCGCTGCAGGTAACCTCCAGGCCGATCCTGCGGAATCGTGGCGATCGTGATCAGCCCGACGGTCAGGGCGGCGCTCGCAAAAAACAGACGGTCGTAGTTATCGATCACCGCAAAAGTCACCAGCAGGATGCCGAATACCACGACCAGGCTGATCGTCTTCTCGCGAAACAGGCCCGTCGCCCGCGCGAACTCCTGGTAACAGAGCAGGCTGAGCAGGCACACGCCTCCCATGACCCACGCCGAACCGAGCACGATCGGCAGCAGCAGAATCACCGCCAGCACCACCCACGAACGCCAGCGCCGCATCACTTCCAGATACGGTTGATCGGCGATCCGCCCGGCCCGTCGCAGCATGAAGATGCCGGCCCCCGTCAGCGCCAGAGCAGCGACGATCATGCCTACCGCCCAGAACGTCAGCGGGTCGTGAAACGCATCGCCGGGACTGTAGAATCGCTGCCGCAGTTGCTCGTTCATGTGTGGTCCTTCCGCAGGGCGCGGCCGATGCGCACCAATCGCCGCAGGAACGTGAGTAGACTGCCCAGCGTAATGAGCAGCAGAGCGAGCGCCATCGTACTGACGCCGGGCCACGACGGTAATTGGAGCTGCCAACTCGCGGGGGCCAAGCCGGCATAGATCGCCGCGAGTGTCATTCCCGCCATGCGTTGCGGCTTGGCCATCGGCCCGCAGAATTCCTGATGGGCGCCCGCCACTTTGCCTTCCGCCCGGACATAGGCGGTCAGCAGCGCCGCGACCGCGGCGAGGTAGCCCAATTCTGGCAGGCTTCCGGCCGCGTAGCCGGCTCCCACGAAAATCGCCGTGTCGCTCACGCGGTCGGGCACTTCATTGAACAATTCCCCCAGCGGCGAGGCGCGTCCCGTTTGTACCGCGACCATGCCGTCGAACATATTGGCCAACAGCCGCAATTGCATCAGCACGGCCGCGGCGATCAAGAGCATCCAGCCGTACGTCGGCAACGTCGTGAGCGAAAACACCACGCCTGCCAACAAGCCCGCGATCATGCCGATCACGGAAATGGCATTGGGCGAAACGCCCCACCCCGCGATCCGGCTCGCGATGCGGATCGACAACGGATGGTCGCGTGAGGTAATGGGACGGCGGTCGGGCACGTATTCGGGTTCGGTCATGGTCATTTTCCCATCAGGCACATGCCGACAACGAGCAGCACCATCCCGGCGATATTGACCGGCTTGATGGGCACTCCATAGGCGCACAGGCCGATCACCGCGGCCCAGATGAAGGTCGAGGCGTACAGCGGATAGAGCACCGACAGCGCGCCCCCTTTCTTGAAGGCGGCGATGAACAAGACCATCACGCCGATATAGCAGACGACGCCAATGGCCAGCCGCCAGTTGGCCACATAGCTGAGCCAGGCGTCGGTCGTATGCTCGGCGCCCGATTTGTATAAGAACTGTCCGAGTGCGCCCACCAGGGCCGCGATCAAGAATAGAACCATCGACGAAACGGGAGTTGCGGCGGCTGTGGCGGGAGGCATCGGTTGCTCCTGTTAATAGGTTTCGCTTCTACATGAGTCTACACGCGTCTACACAACGACCACACCATAAACTGACCAATCTTCTCCGGCGGCAAAGGCGTCGATGATTCGAACCACCGACGCGCCCACGCGTTCTTGCGCGTCTTGCGTTTGAGCGGCGACGTGAGGCGTGCCGATGAAATTGGACATCGTGAATAGCGGATGATCTCCCGGCGGTTCACGCTGGAAGACATCCAGCGCGGCCCCCGCGAGCCGTCCGTCACGCAGCGCCTCGTACAGTGCAGTTTCGTCGACCGTGCCGCCACGCCCGACATTGATCAGTATAGCGTCGCGTTTCATCGTCGCCAGCAGTCGGCGATCGACGAGACCCCGCGTCGAGTCGTTGAGCGGCGTCTGGATCGCCACCACATCGGCTTCGGAGAACAGCTCGTCCACCGTGACGAAACGCACCGGCAACCGCGCCGCGGCCGCCTGCTTGTCCGGCTTTGCAGGGCTGCGGTCACTGGCAATCACGGTCATTCCCAAGGCGATTCCCAGCTCGGCGGTCCGTTGACCGATGCGGCCGAAGCCGAGCAATCCGAGTTGACGCCCGAACAGATCGCGGCCGAAACCGGAATGTTTTTCCCATCGCCCGGCCCGCAGCGCCGTGTCGTGCCGAGTAATCCGATGACCTAGCGCCAGCATCAGGCCCAGCGTGTGCTCGGCCACCGACTCGGCCGAGAGCGGCACGTTCACCACTCGCACGTCCCGTTCGCGAGCGCAGTCGCAATCGATCGCCTCGAGTCCGGCCCCTGCTCGCACGATCAATCGCAACCGCGGCGCTTGCTCGAGGGCCGATCGGTCCAGCCGAACCCCACTGCGAAGCACGACGACTGCCGCTTCGTGCAGCACCTGCGGCAGGTCGGCAGGGGCCGTCCCCAGCGCCACGCGTGTGGGATGACGAGCCTGCAACTGCTCGATCGCGGCCGGCCAGATCTCGCTGAGGATGACGACGTTCACAGCGGAAAGGGTGGATAACATGCGACCTCTTTGGCGATGCCCAATGCTCGATCTGTTACAAGAACCGACGCCCAGCCGTTATGCTCCAGGCCCAGTGCGGCGCGTACACAGTCGATGGTTTCGGGAATGGTGATGGACTCCATGTGAACGCTGAACGAGACAACAACGGTGCGTCCGTCCGCGTGCAGACCCTCGGACCAGACATAGATCTCAGGGCGATCGCGACGGGGACGTCCCAGATCCTGATAGTACTCCGCCAGATCGGCCGTGGAGCGGAGCCCTGTCCCCACGATCACCCGCGGCATGCCGTCGAGGACGGCGAGTACTTCTTCTCGCGTCACGTTTCGAGTCAGATCGGCCTGCACGGTCAGCACGTGTCCCAGCGTGGTGGGGCAGTCGGCCGACATCGAGTACAGCTTGAGTCCCGGCAGGACGGTCAGCACATCCGGGGCGTGGTGCGATTGGCCCATCGTCGGCGCGAGCGCGTTAAGCGGCGTCTTGCTCCGTTTGCCTGGGTCGGCCGCCCTCCGCCACAGGCTGATGAATGCCTGTTCCAGCCCGAAGGCCCGGTGCAGGGCCCAGACCATGCGGGTGCTCCCGGTTGACGAGCAACTGATCACGCGGACCAGCTTGCGGCCAATGACGTCGCCGTAGTTCGCAAAGGCGTTGAACGACACGCCGCCGAAACTGTGTTTCTCGCCCCCTTGCACGATGACGGTCAGATCGGGATGGGCGTCGTACATCGTTCGATACCGGGCGGGAACGTCGCTGGGAGTGCAATCGAGCAGCACATCGATTTGTGGAAGCAGTTCGGACAAAGGCGGCTCGCTGTCGGCCGACGTTTCCGCCATAGTCTCGGGCGAAGCCAGAAAGACGCGATAGCCCAAAGCGCGGGCGATCGCCAGGCTGGGGCTGCCGGCACGGCCCGCCACGCCGGCGACTTCCATGTCGGGCTGCCGTCGCACCGCGTCGGCCACGCGTTTCCCGATCACGCCGTAACCCAGCACTCCCACTCGCACACGAGACATCATGCGTTAACTCCAACTGTCGAGAGAACGATCGGTCACTCGGCTCGCTTCCGCCAGCGAAATATCGGGCCGAGCCAGACATCGCACCGCATCAATGACATCCGGGATCGGCGTCGCGTCGGGGCTGACATCCGCAGTCAGGAAAACTGTCCGCTCCACGACGGCCACCGACTCCTTCCACACGAAGACCTGCGTCCGGTCGCCGCGCGGCAGACCCAAGTCGCGACAATACTCCTGCAAGTGGCCCGTGTCAGGAAAACAGTCCGCGCCCGGCGCCACGCGAACGCGCGGCGCGCGGCGCAGGGCGTCGAGCACGGCATCGCGCGTGGTCGGCTCGGTCAGGTCGAGTTTGAGATGATGCAAATGCGAGTGCGTGTAGGGCACGTGCGTGCGACGGACGTAGACGTCTCGCACTCGCGTGGCCAGCATGGCCCGCACATCGGCATCTTCGCAGGACAGTTCGAACAGCGGCTCCAAGGCATCGACCATGGCCAAGGCGTGATCGGTGGCGTGTCCCACGCGGCGCGCACAACTGGAAAAAACACGCTCGACCGCAGGCAAGTGCATGAGCAGGCGGGCGAAAGCAACGGCATCCGCACAGCCGACCCGTAACCGTCGCTCGCTGGGTGACTGGACGGTCGCGGAGAATAAAGGATACGGCACATCGACTTCCGGACTGTAAACGCACGGCAATGAGAGGGCCGGCGCGTTGTCCTGACAAACGACCGCGACACCCCACTCAGCCGCGCAATTGCCAGGATCGCCGACTGCCAGCGGAATCCCTCGCGCTCGGAGAACCTTGATCCGTTGCGAATCGATCTCGTGGACGCCCGCCAGCCGCAAATCCGGCTGTCGGCAGATCGCATCCGCGACGCGTTTGCCGATCTGGTCGTAGCCGATCACTCCCACGTCAATAGGCTTCATGGCGACTCGCCTTCCGCAGGTGTCGCTTGCGCTGGGATCCCCTGCAGCTCGAAAGCCTCATGCAGTCCGGCAATCCAGGTTTCCACGCCGTGGGATGTCCCCTCGGCAAGGATCTGGCAAAAGGCTCGTTTCATGCCTGCGATCGCCGCCCGCAACCCGTGGTTGGCGTAGATCGCCATGCGGATCTTGCCGGTCGCCTGCATCTTCGCCACAGTCAGCGAGTGGTACGTCGTGGGGATCACGACCAGCGGCGTGGGGCGGTCCCAGCGCTCGACGAAGTCCAGCACCTCGTCGGGCTGCGGGCTGCGAGAATGCACGACAATGGCATCCGCCCCGGCGTCCACATAGGCGTGCCCGCGGTCCAGCGCTTCCTGCCAACCGCTTCCAGCCACGAGGGCCTGTAGACGAGCCAGCACGAGCAACCGCGTACGTGTTTTCACCGCGGCTGCGATTTTGCGCGTGAACTCATCGCGGGGCGCCAGGCGATGCTGTCCGGGCGACAGGCTGCAGCGGCGGGGATAGGCCCCGTCTTCCAGGCAGATCGCAGTGACTCCCGATGAGTCGTGGGAAGCGACAAGTTCTCGTACGACTTCGGGACCGCCGAAGCCCGCTTCGCAATCGGCCACAACAGGCAAATCCACTGCCTGGGCCATCGCGGCCGCAACCGCGTGTAACTGTCGCCAGGTCAGTACGTCGTCGTCAGACACACCCAGTGACGTGGCGATCTCGAAGCTCGATGCCCACACGCCCCCAAAGCCCGCCTCACACACTAGCTTGGCCCCCATGACATCGTGGGCGCCGGCCAGTTTGATGATGCCACCCGGCTGCGAAAGTTGTTCGTGCAATGTCACCGGCGGTTCTCACTAAGACAGAGGTTTTGATGCGAGAGCATCGCGAAAGAAATCGGCCACCTGTCCCGGATCGACGGGCACCGGGTTGACGCGCAAGTCCCCGCTGACCCTCTCCGCCAGAAAGGCCACGTCGGCTGGCGTTAATTTCACATCGAACTCAGCGAGCTGCCTCCCCAGGCCGATCCGTGCGATAAAGGTCGCCAGACCGTCTGCACAGGCGGCAGCGGCCTGTTCGATGGGCCAGTCGGCTGTGGTCGGGTCGAGCAAGGCCGTTATCCGCGCAAACCGGTCCGGGCGACCGCGCCAACTGTAGCTCGCCCACACCTTATAGAAAAAAGCCACGGCCTGACCGTGCGCAATCTGCGGAAAGAGGCCACACAAGGGTTTATCGAGGCGGTGGGGCAGACAAGTGCCCACGCACGAGAGGTTGTAACCCATCGACGTGGCAGCCAAGGCCAGGCACTCGCGTGCGGCCGCGTGATGTGGGTCAGCCAGCACGATTGGCAAGGAAGTGACAACGGCAGCGACGGCTTGCAGCGCCAGCGCATCCGCGAGAGGCTGGGACTTTGGCGAAACGTACGATTCGACCGCATGCGCCAAAGCATCGAACCCGGTCTGGGCTGTCACTTCAGCGGGCAAGTCATGCGTGAGCAGGGGATCGACCAGCGCAATCCGCGGAAACAGGTGATCGCTGCGAATGGCATCCTTGTGATGGACCGTTGGATCGGTGAGGATCGCAGAACGGTTCATCTCGCTTCCGGTGCCGGCAGTCGTCGGGATGGTCAGCAGCGGCAGTGCATCAGGTCCGACCTGGGCTCGCCCGTGCAGGTACTCGGCGGACGCAATTCGCGCAGGTGCGACGCCAGCCACGGCTTTGGCACAGTCGAGAGCGCTGCCGCCCCCCAGGCCGATGACGAGGTCGGCGTGCATCGCGCGAGCCACCTCGGCAGCGCGGTCCACGTCGTCGGTTGTGGGCGTCGGCCCGAGGTCATGGAAGACGGTCGTCTGGACGCCGTCGTCAGCCAGGCTTTCGAGCAGGCGGGTCGTGTATCCAAGTCGGGCCATTGACGATCGACTGGTGACGACCAAAGCGCGCCGCCCCAGCGACCGTGCGAACTTACCCGCCTCGGCCAGCCGGCCGGCACCAAACACCAAACGCGTGGGTACCCACACGTCAAACCGCATGGGTTGCCTCCGCGCGGCGCGTCCGCGTTGCCGCCCGGTACAGCGCCCAGACGTAGGGGATCGGGTTTGTGCCGAGTGCCTTGAGGATCGTCGTCCCTGCGGTAAAACAATGGGTCACGCTTGTCGGGTCTCCCAATTGCTCGATGGCCGTTCCTCCCTCACCGCCGCCGACATAGACCTGCAGTCCTGCAGCGTACATATCTTTCAGCATTGCCAGAAAACGTCGCGTTCCGGCTGCAAACTCCGGCCGCTCGAATTGCCCCAGGACCCCATTGTGAAAGATTGTCGCTCCGGGCCGCTGAAAGGCAAATTGCTTTAAGCGGAGGGCAAACAACTCCAGAGTCCTGGGACCCAAGTCACGCTGGGCAGCACCGGCGGGAATGCGCTCCACAACAGAACCGTCCTCCAAAATAAAGTCAACGGGCAATTGAATCTCAATCTGACGGCGACGCATCTCGGTCAGAATCCGACGAGCTTGTTCACATCGTTCCGATGGCACTTCATCGGCACGCCCCATTTCGAATGTTCGTCCGGCCAAATCGGCATCGGCCTTCAACAACGGCAACGCGAGCAGGCCACCTGAAACTACGAGGCGTACCTGGCCCCGACGCACAATACCTTCGAGATCATCCAGTTTGTTGAACTTCGCTCCGCTGAAGATCACGACCTCGGCTTGACGCGCCAGACGCACCGGCCCGCACAATTCCCGCGCGACATGCCTGCCCAGAGCAATTCGATTCATCGCGAGAGGCACGACCGCGCTCGAGAGATCGCAATTCGATGCGGCGAATCCTTCATTGACGTGAACTGTTGCCAGCCGTTCACGGACCGTGCGAACGTAACGTGTCAATCGACTTACTAGGGGGGCCAGCGATGCGGGCCTTGGTCGCCAGAGGCACGTTTCAAGCGGATAGCGTCGCGCGTTTTCCAGCATCACCACGTTCCCGGGCGCGAGTGTGCTCAACTTTTCGCCCGTCGACCCATGTACCTCACCTGATTGATCGTCCATCCAATCCTCGAGAAAGCCAACTGAGCAGCCGAGCAATTGACCAAGATGCGCGGCCACGGGCCGCAGCGATTGCTGGCCATTATTCCCGATATGGCCATGCACGATCTGCACCCAACCGCGTTCCCGACCCCACTGCAATGTCTCCAGGACCGAAATCAGGCGCGAGTCATTCTCGATACAGCCACCCGATGCGAAAGCCACGTTGGTGTCACAACGCACCAGAACGCGAGTTCCATGCGGCAGGTCCGCGAGCGCATCGAGAAGAGGGATCGCATCCATGCAATCGTCAAACGATGGACGAGGTGCCGTCGCGTCGACCAGTTCGCAGCACCAATCGCTGACATCTTCTTCAGTCACTGCCGCAACTCTCTTGAATGGGATTAAGTCGCTACAACAAATCAGGCGTGCATTTTTCAAGAGTATAACACGGTTTCCTCTAAAGATGCGTGGCGGGTATTACCGCCGCAGGCGATTCCCAGAAATAGCGCAAAGTCGCCGAAGTAACGCACGCGTGTGCCGGGACCGGATTTAGAGTCCTCTCCGGGGGAATCGCCTGTTACTATGACCGGTGTCGCCGATTCGGGCAACGCCTAATCCGCCGGTCGCCATGTGAAAATAAATGATCGTGGCTGAGACTTGGCGTTTGAGCGGTTCACTCGACGGTCACTGGATGTTTTTGAAGACTGTCGTGAAACAGAAGTCTGCAGCCAGACAAACGAACCGGCCCACCGGTAAAGAATAGTGTGGAATAGACGTCAACCCACGAATCCACAGCAGACAATTCTTTCCAAGCGACATCTCACGTGACTATGGTCCGGTACATGCCTGCGTTGATTGGTGAAGCAGGCCATGGAAGCACTGATCGGGCTGACCGATAACAGCCAAAAGCAGGGAACCCGGAAGCAGGGAAACATTAGAGCCGTTTTGGAGAGAATCCGGCCGTTTTCCGGCATTGTTGTCGATTTCTGAAAAACATTGAAATCCCGCGCTGCGCATTGGACTGATCGGGCTCTTTCTCGAAAGAGGCGGCACTGAAATGCCGCGGTGAACATATCTTGTTGAGGAATTGCCGTCATGACTTCTGTACTTGTCGCTGATTCAAAATACCAGTTTGTTCCACCTCACGAAGGGGAACTGTGGCCTCGACTTCTCGCACGATTGACGCCGCATTTCCTGAAACGCAAACACGGAATCATCAACATCGAAGTGCGAGGCGATGAGGCGATTCGAAAGCTGCAGGCTTCCAGACATGGAATCGTGCTGGCTCCAAATCATTCCCGCATGTCGGACGCTATCGTACTACAGAGCCTGTCTCGTCAGTTGAATCAGCCCTTCTTTGTCATGGCCAGCTCCCATCTGTTTCGACGCAGTCGATCCCTGGCCTGGCTGCTCAGAAGACTGGGCGCTTTCAGCGTCTATCGAGAAGGCATTGATCGACAGGCCGTCCAGAAAGGTATCGACATTCTGGTCGAAGGTCGGCGGCCGCTGGTACTGTTTCCCGAAGGCGCACTCAGTCAGGCGAATGACCATCTGAACGAACTTCAGGAGGGAGTCTCATTCATCGCTCGTTCTGCCGCTGCGAAGCTTGAAAAAGCAGCAGCAGAATCTTCATCACCACCGCGTAGAGTTTTCACTGTTCCGGTCGCAATTCGCTATGTCTATCAAGGCGACATTGAAGTCACGGCCGGAGCAATGCTTAGCAGCATCGAAAAGCGTCTGTCTTGGCAGCCTCAAGAAGGGCAGTGTCTTGTCGAACGCATTTACCGAGTTGGTAACGCATTGCTTTCACTGAAGGAACAGGAATACCTTGGACAATCCCATACCGGTGAATTGGACGAACGACTCATTCGGTTGATCAATCATCTGCTGGCTCCGCTCGAATCAGAGTGGCTCGGAGGCACGAAAGAAGGGGCCACAATTCTGCGAGTCAAAGAACTGCGTCGGGCGATCCTGCCAGCCATGATTGACGGTAACCTGGCTCCCGCAGAACTCGATCGTCGCTGGAAACATCTGAAAACCGCCAGCTTCGCTCAGTCACTCAGTCTTTATCCGGCTCGATACGTCGCTTCAAAACCAACCGCTGAGCGTATTCTGGAAACGGTCGAACGATTTAACGAACACCTGAACGGCGATGAAACAGTTCACGGGCCGATGAAGGCCATCATTCAGGTTGGCGAACCCATTGAGGTCAGCCCCAAACGCGACCGCAGTTCAAAGGTGGATGCGTTGCTGCAGTCTGTGGAACAACAACTGAAACAGTTGCTGGAGGCGACCGCCACAGATTGTTCGATGTATACGAGACGGACTTTGTAGAGCATGTGAAGCGAAACATCCCGCCGGCGGAGCGACGGGTTTATAATACACCCGTCGCTCCGTCGACGAAGTTCGCGACTCAGGAATCCATCACTATGAACACTCACATCTCCAGTTTTCGACGACAGCAAGTCACAACGATCGGGACAATGTATATCGGCTACGCCATGTCGATGGTCCTTCGCATGATCCCCACGGTCGCCGGGACATCAATCCGCGAAGAAGCATCGCTGGGGATCGGTCTCGAAAGCTGGGGTAAGGTTCTGGCTGCAGGAACTTGCGGAGCGCTCGCCGGTAAATTTCTGTGCGGCTGGGCGGCTGATAAGTTCGGCGGCAAGCGGACATTCACGATCGCCTTGTTCGTGGCTTCTTTGTTTGTCGGGCTCTTTGCCATGTCGTCATCGCTCATCATGTTTCAAGCCACGTTTTTTGTAACGTTGATGGCTCAGGCGGCCGGATGGCCATCGATGACGAAAATCATTGTCAACTGGGTAGCACCGAAACAGTACGGTCGAGTCTGGGGCATTCTGTCCACCAGCTCCCGAGTCGGCACACTCACCGCCACATTTGTGCTGGGCTCTTTGCTGGCATGGATCTCATGGCGTGGAATGCTGTGGATTGCGGCGGCTGCGGGAATGTGTATCGCTGTGTTCTATGCGTTCGCCATGAAGGACAAACCGGATACGGGCATTCCAGATGAAGATTCCGAGTCCCCGTCAGTTTCCACGGGATCGATATTGTCGAAAACACCCCACGCATTTGATGGGACAACGCTGCTTCAGGCATTGCCGCATTTCTTCACCAGCCTGCGATTCTGGTTGATCTCAGGCAGCCTGATGGGGCTCACTATTCTTTGGGATTTTCTGCTGATGGCTCCCATGTATCTGCAGGACACATTAGCGCTCGACACAGCACAGGCTTCCCGAGCAGCCTCGGCGTTTCCTCTGGGAAGTTTGATCTCCGTTTTGATCGGCGGGTTCGTGTTTGACCGGCTGGACCGCAAAACGATGGCTTGGGTAATGGCGGGACTGCTTTTGACTGCGACCGGCTGTCTGATTGTCTTCGCCACGCTTCCCCAGTGGAATCTCACAGGCCCGCCAGCCATGTTGGTCTCTTTGATATTGCTGTTCGTGTTCGGGCTCTGCCTGTCTCCCTGTTATTACATTCCGGCCAGCGTGTTTTCGATCGACTTCGGGGGTCCTCATTCGGGATTTCTTGTGGCAATTCTTGATGCGATGGGTTTTGCAGCAACGGCTGTGTTCTACTACTTTGGCGGCGGGATCGCAGAGAATCAGGGATGGAGTACTTTCCTGTTCGTGCTTGCCGCGGTCTGTCTGTGGTCACTGTTCACAACGTTCTTCTTTATGCAGCGGGAAGCCAGAAATCTGCGACGCAGAATGGCGGTCGCCTAGATCCTGCCAGCTTTGTGGGACTCAGTCGAAACAAGGTTACGAACAAAAACACCATGCCAGAATCCCCAAAACGCCCGACTCCGACTACCATTCGTGGTAGCCCGGTTACTGCCAACAGTCGGATCGCCTCTGGTGAATATCAGCGAAGTACAATTCGAGCGTTATCGAAACTACCTGCGGTTCCTCGCCCGAACGCAACTACCAATACACTTGCGCGCTCGACTGGATCCTTCGGATATCGTCCAGCAATCAATGTTGCAGGCACATGAGGCGGCTGAAGATTTTCGAGGCAACAGTGATGCCGAACTGATGGCGTGGCTGCGAGCGATCCTGGGCGGCGTCGTGGCCCACGCCATTCGTGATCAACACCGTGGGGTTCGAGATGTGTACAAGGAACACAGCATTCAACAGCAACTCGATCAGTCTTCGCTGCTTCTCGCAAATGCTCTGATTTCTCCTGTTCAGGCCCCGTCGGTAGCGATGCGACAGGAAGAACTTGCCCGAAGCGTTGCTGAACTTGTCGAAAAACTTCCGGATGCTCAACGAGATGCGATTGTGCTGCACTACTGGCAACAGCTTCCTTTGAAACAGGTCGCCGAGACGCTCGGAAAATCTCCGGCGGCGGTCGCAGGTCTGCTTCAACGCGGCCTTGCAACGCTGCGTGAAAAGGCTGAAGGAAAGATCGTGCCATGAACAATTCAATACCCTCTCAGCCTCAGCTTTTTCAAGAGCTTGAAGAAGTTCTCGCCGACTATCTGCAAGATGCTGAAGCGGGAATCACAGTCAATGCTGAGGCACTTGCTGCGCGATACCCCACGTATCGACATGAGCTGCTGCAATTTATTGCCCTTGACCAACAGTTTCGAGAGCGTTCGCAGACGAATTCAGGGGCTTTCCAAAAGACCGTTCTTTCAGGAGTTGCTCCTCTTGAGCAGCCTGAATCGACCATCGCTAACAGCTTACAAATGGTGGGCGAGTATGAATTGATCGAGGAGATTGATCGAGGTGGAATGGGTGTCGTCTTTAGAGCTCGTCATCGAATACTACGTCGCACGGTCGCCATCAAGATGTTGCTGGCTGGCACGTTCGCTTCAGTGGAAGCCGAGCGGCGGTTTCGACGCGAGGCTGCTGCGGCCGCCCGATTGACTCATCACGGGATCGTTCCAGTTTTCGATGGCGGCGTTGTCAATCACCCGGGTCCGCTTCAAGGACAAACGTGGTTTGCAATGGCGATGATTAAGGGAACCGATCTTGCGCGCAGGATCGAGTCTGAACTGTTCGACAGTCTGGCAGCAGCTCAACTTTCGATCCGCATTGTCGACGCGATTCACTATGCTCACGGCAAAGGAGTGATCCATCGTGATCTGAAACCAGCCAATATTCTGCTGGACGAAGACAGCAATCCGCACATCACAGATTTTGGTTTATCTCGCTGCTACGATGAAAACGAAACTCTCCTGACGGCAGACGGACAGATCTTCGGAACACCCTGTTACATGTCACCGGAACAAGCCACTGGAACAAATGAATTCATCGGTCCCGCCACCGATGTCTATTCGCTGGGGGCGGTCATGTATTGCATGCTGACGGGCCGCCCGCCATTCCGTGCAAGTTCCACAATGGCCACACTGCAACAGGTAGTACACGATGCCCCGGCACCGCCTCGACTCCTCAATCGACACGTGCATCCTGACCTCGAGTCGATCATCCTGAAGTGTCTTGAGAAGAAACCTGCGGACCGTTACGCGACAGCAGAAGAACTGAGACGAGACCTTGAACGCTTTTCGAGAGGTGAACCCGTCAATGCGGCATCGATCGATGTTGTGGGATATCTGACCCGGGTTCTGGCCAGCTCCCGCAACAGTGAGTTCCTTGAAGGCTGGAGTCGTGCACTTTACGCGGTGTCAACTATCGTGCTGGTTGTCCACGTCGTTCTACAGTTCGCGCCTCTGACGACCACTCAGGCGACATGGCTCAATGCAGGAAAGCACACACTGCTGCTGGGAGTCATCTGGCGTGCAAGAGACGGAATTCTGACACCTCAGAACCCGGTTGAGCGAACCATCTGGAGCTTATGGATCGGCTACATTCTGAGCTATGTCACAGCAGAAATCATGGTGCGAATCGATCGCGGGCAGACCATGAGTTTGTACGCAACGATGAGCCTTGTCAGCAGCGTCATCCTTCTCGTTCTGGGCGGTCATCTGTGGGGCGGCTGCTATCTGATCGGCGGACTGTTCACACTGCTGGCCCTGATGATCACTGTCCTCCCGGACTACAATATCATCCTGTTCGGCGGCCTATGGTCGCTGGTCTTTTTCCTTTTGGCGCGTCGCTACCATAGTCGTCCCTGAAAAACTGACTTTACCAACAGCAGTTGGCCTCGGCCGCGAGATTTGCGTCGTTAGAATTGCAAAGAAAGGGATCTTCCAAGACCAAAACCTTGCAATTTGAGAGCGGCATGAAGCGTCGATCTGCCCCCAAAACCAGCCAGCTTGACCTGTTTCAGGCTCAGTTGGAACAGCTCCTGAATCTCAAACATCCGCTGTGCATTCTTGCAAAGCAAGGTTGACTGGAAACGCTTCGAAACTGTCTTTGCTGACTGCTACTTCCCTGACTTCGGGGGACCCGGCAAAGCCACGCGTTTGTTGGTCGCGCTGCATTACCTGAGACATCAAACAGGTGCCATGCACTCGAAATCTTCGAAAACTCCTTGGCTGATTCCATCAGTTCTCCCTTCGAAGCAGGATCTCTATAGGCTGTCGATCAAGTTTCAACTTCGTTGCACGCAAAGTATAGACGTTCCTTAATCACAACGGAATGCCGCCTGAGTCCGTGTGGCTATCCTCCAACGAGTAAACGCTGATATACCGCCCATCGAAGGCAACGAAGTGCGGAGTGGTGCGCGTCAGGAAGTCGTAGCGACTTGATAGCACCGTGGAAAGAAGGGAATTCGCTCTGGAGGACCCTGTGCAATGAAGCGAAGCGTCGGCTTGAGTGAGGTGCTGACAGACTCGATCGAGGGAAATGCATTGAGCACATCAAGGCTCGGTTGAATATCCAAGTAACTTCATTGGATAGCTTCAGGGACCTCCGTCGATGGCGAACCTGTCGGTCGATGAACCGTATAGCACGTCCGGGTCCATGGGAGCCTTGCCGAGGAATTGCCAGGGCCGTTCAGACTGACGCACCAAACGCTTTGGCGGCAAGTCCCTACGATGCAGTCACTTTGACGACAATCCAAGCGTGATTTCCCGCCGAGGCCGCACGTGCTGAAATTCGATTCGATCGACAACAATTGAGGCAGATATTTCGATGCCGTTGCTCCCTCAGGACTAACCGACCGGAGTCAGCTTCGGTCACGCTTCCAGCATGCATCGGCCACATCGTTCGGAGCGTCGGGGGGCAACATTCGAACGGACTTTCGATGATTCGGCAGGATTCCTTTATCCACAGGCATTGCAGGAATTGCTTTTTCCGGAACGCGGTTCAGGGTACGATAACGCTGATCTGTCCACCATGCTCCCCCCGCCGCTTTGCAATCGCCTTTCCACTATGTCCCCAGCGTCAAAGATAAACCAGCATCAATCTGCAGTCAACACCCTCATCCGGCCTGTGGCCACTTCCTCCCACGATCTCCGAGGAACAGGGAACATTCGACGTCACTGGTCGCTGCTGGTTTTGATGTTGATGATCCATACCTGTTCACTTTCGGCGGTCGCGTGGTCCTCATACGACGAACCCGTCGATGAAGCTGCTGCCGTCCAGACGCACCAACAGTTCCTGAAAGTCCTGTTCCGCAACCCGCGATTTGGAACGGCTTATGATCGCGTCTATGAGTTTCATGCGAACCGAGGCACGATTCAGGATTTTCACGATGCCTTGGCAGACGTCGCTGGACTACCGGAGCTGAAGGCCGCGGAAGGGCTGAAGGCAGCGGAAGGGCCAGCCACAAATGCCTCCATTCCGGAATTTACAGCATTGCCCGCTCAGGGCACGGCAGCGTTGCTGGTCGGGATGCTCGACTTACAGCACGTCCAGGGAGCGGCTGCGGTTACAGCTCTGGAGCGAGCCACGCAACTGCGGCCGAAAGATGCTATTGCACATTGGTATCTTGGAAAAGCCAGAATCATGAACCGCCAGCTTGATCTGGCACCGGATTCGTTTGAACGAGCAATCACATGTCGTCCTGCCAGGACCGATCTGCTGGAAATCTACAAAGAACTGGCCAGTACACTGCAACGTTCTCAGCACGAAGCCGAAGCGCTCGACGCATGGCAGCGACTGGAGAAAGCATTCCCCGGCGACCTGCGGGTCAAGGAACAAATCGCCGTCGCCCTGACTCAGGACGGACGGTGGCAGGATGCATTATTGCGTTACGAAACGCTGGCCAATGAATCGAAGAATCCGGACCAGCGCGTCCAGGCAAATCTCTCGGCGGCAGATCTGATGGTTCAGCTTGGGCGGCCTCAGGACGCTATTGGGCTGCTTGAATCTCAATTGGCAACGCTGGATGTCGAGAGCTGGCTGTTCAAGGAGATCCGCCGCCGCATTGAAGCAACTTTTCGCAGCCGGGATGATCTGCCGGGGCTCGTCGCGTATTACGAAACATGGATCAAGGGGCACGCCGAAGACATCGATGCGATGGCGAGGCTGGGCCGTACGCTGTCGCTGCAGAATAAGACAACGGAAGCTGCGGCATGGTATCGCAAAGCAATCGCCCTGGCTCCGTCAAATATCGGACTGCGGGAATCGCTGATTGAACAACTTGTGCGCGACGGCCAGTTGCCGGAGGCCATCGCACAGTATGAACAGATGGCTCAGTTCGATGCGGGCAACCGGGATCACATCGAAGCCTGGGGCCAGTTGTATCTGTCACGCAAAGATCTGCCGCTTCCCGAACGGCAGGCCAGGGCCGCCGCGATCTGGGAAAGACTGATGATCGACAAACCAAATGATCCAGTCGCACTCAGTCGTCTGGCTGAATTGATGCGCCGCGCTGAACTCACGGACCGCGCGATTGAGCTGTACCGACGGGCCATCGACAAGGCACCGAACGAACCGCAGTATCGGGAATATCTCGGCGAATATTTTCATCGGCTGCAGCGAACTGATGAGGCACTGGCCACATGGAAAGAAATGGTTGCCGGAGATCGCCACACGCTGGCCAATCTTGTGCGCCTGGCCGAAGTCCTGAAACGCTTCGATCAGACCGATCCAGCGCTTGTTGCGATGCGGGATGCCTGCAGCCTCAACCCCGATCCCGTTGAACGCATCAGGTTTGCGGAAATGCTGCGAACTGCTGCCGAAGCTGTAATCGACCCCAGTCCCAGCTTGCCCCGAGATTTGGGCGAAACTCACCAGATACCCCAGATCCCGGAAGAAGCCTCGCCTCTGGCTCGGGTTAAACAGAAATTGCTGACCGAAGCGTTCCAACAACTCGACCTCGCAGAACAGTCTGCCGAGACGCCGGACGAACGCGAGCAGATTCTGGGTGATCGAGTCAAAACGCTCATCGCTGCCGGTCTGCTCGAAGAACAAACGACGCTGCTTGCTGCGGAACTTAACGCAGGCACCAACGTCACGGCCGAACGCTGGCGAACGCTGGCGCTGTATCAGGACGCTGCCGACAAGCTCAGCGACGCCACGGCTTCGGCCATGAAAGTCGTAGAACTGGAACCGCAATCGATCCCCGGCTGGACGATACTCGCCGATTTGTACGAACGAACCGGTCGCCTTGGCGAAGCCGCCGACGCGATGAAAAAGCTGGCATCGCTGGATCGAAGGGGCATTTCGGAGTACCTGAAAAAAATCGCTCGATTCGAAATTCGCCTCGGCCAGTTCGATGATGCTTTGAAAACCGGCCGCGATGTGATCAAAGCCACGCCGGGCAATCCGGAAGCGTACCAATTCTTCGCCGACCTTGCGTTCGAAGTCGGCCAGCCTCAGGCGGCAGTTGAGGCACTGCGGCAGGCGGTGGGAGTCAACCCGGGAGACGAGGCTTCCCTTCGCGCTTTGGCAAAAACTCTTGCCGATGAGTTCCAGACTCAGGAGTCGATTGACATCTATTGGCGCGCATTTGAAAAGGCTCAGGACCTTGAGAGTCAAACCAACATCGTCGTCGCGCTGAGCAATCTCTACCTTCGCAGCAACCAGTTCGGAAAAATCATCGAGCGCCTGGAACTTCGCAGCCGCGAGTTGAATCTGCCCACGGAGATGACGCGCTGCATCGCGACGGCTTATCGCGAAGCGGGCGATTTTCGTAAGTCGCGCGAGACGCTCGAACGGTTGCTGATCGATGAACCGCAGAACGTGAGCCTGCTGAGAGAACTCCGAACGCTTGCCGAACAGGAACACAACAGCGCGCAGATGGAACAGTATCAGCGGCAGATCGTCGAGTTGACGGCAGCAGATGAGGATCGGCGGCGGTTGATTGAAATTCTGGCTCAGGAGAGCCGCTACGATGAAGCAGCGAAGGAGCGATTGAGACTGGCCGAGAGTCGCACTGATCGCGTGGAGATTCTGAAGGAGATTGAAATCCTTGTCTCGGGCGGATACGACGACATCGCGGAGATGCTGTGCCGACGATTGCTGGAATCGTCGAAAGATGACTGGGAAGCGTTGAATGCTTACCGCGGCGTACTGCTTCGCAACCATCAATTGGCGGAAGCACGGGACGTGAGTCGCCGGATTTTGCTGCTGGACGTCGATTTCGATGCACCGTCAACTGTCGCCGGAGTTGGTGCGAATTCAGTCGCACGACCTGCAACTGCGATTGACACGCCAGAATCGTTTTCAGCCTGGCTGAATGAATCATTCGAGAATCCTGCAGCAAGTTTTGGGGCCGTCTATTGCGAGTGTGCTGCGTCGCTCGTTTTTCGCGTCGGAGCGTCTGCGCCGCAAGTAGATCTTGATAGTGTCTTTGCTTCTCATCTTTCCGAACGAGATCAACTGCGGCTTGCGGCCTGGTTGATACGTTCAGTGACTGCGCGATCGCCGGCGAGCAACGAAGTCTGGACTGCTCTGGAAGACTTCCTGAACGGGCCGCCCAGTCCAGCGCGGACAGCGGTGCAATTGTTCGAGGTTTGTCAGCGATATTCCGCCAACGATCTTCCGGCGGAGGGTCAGCAACGATTGAAGGAACGATGGCTGCAGTTATTGAAGTCGCTGATCAACGTCGCTCCGGCCTGGGTGGACCAGACTGCAATTCCAATGCGGAGTAAGTTGCACGATGGAAATTCCGATGACGAAATCGCGATGCTCGTGGAAGAACAACTCAGGACGACACATGGAATTCCCGAATTGAGAGCCCTATGGAGCATCGCAGCCAGGATTCAAAAACCGACACGAATACCGGCCCTTATTACTGCATTGCAGAAACGACTTGCGGCTGAACCTGCGTTTGCTGGATCTCTTGTGGCGTCATTTTCTGACGGCAATTCTGGATTCGGTAGCACGGACTTGATCGCTGCGCGGCTTGGGCAAGATCCCGACGCCTTATTAGCTCTTTTGGACCTTGTCGAAACAGTCGGGATCGCAACGGAACGACCGGCACGACAGTCGCCGGGAAAAGAACCCCGGACATTGCCGGAGATCCTGAGTGAGCGACTTGGTGAATATACAGTATCAACTATTTCCAGTTGTCTTGAATTCCTGTTGGCACTCAATGCTGAGGATCGGGTTGCACAGTGGTGTCGTACCAAAGCGACATCCGCATCGCCCTCGGAACAGGTAACGCTCCATTTGATTCGTGCTGAACTGGCCAGTCAACTTGGCGACGATGTTGCCGAAATCTCCGGCCTGATCGACGCGGCTGTGGGTGATCCAGGAAATGACGACATCAGATTTCTGATTGCTGAAAAAGCCGCTCAACAAGGGCTGATCGACGAAGCCGTGTTGCTGCTGGATTCGATGAACCTCACCGCTGCTCCGCGTCAGATAGCAAGAGAAGAATTCGTCCTGCGAACCCTTCTCCCGGCAGGACGCACTGAGAGATGCATGACTGCTGCGGACCGGCTGTTTGGATTACCGTTGAATGTGGAGCAGCAGCGGGAATTGATTCCGGTTCTGGCGAAGCTCGGAATGGCTGACAAGGTTGCCGCGATCCAGGCACGGTTTGGCCGAGGCACCATGGATCGACAAACAATACTTGGGCGACAGTTGCAGACGTATGTCGCTCAGGGAAAGCACGAACTTGCTGGCGAGGTCGGCTGGGAACTACTGAAACTGGCTTCCGGTGGCTCGCTGTTTTCCGGTCACCGTCCTGACGATGATCGCGATGACGGTGGCGAACGACTTCAGGCGATCAAGGCGTTGGGGCGACTGAATCGACTTCAGCCATTGATCGATCGGTATGACGCGATGTTGGCCGCGTCGCCGGATTCGGTGGATTTGCTGGAGGTTCTGGCGGAGTTCCATGAAGCGGCCGAACAGTGGGATCTCCTGGCGGCAAAGCGGGATCGGATCGCGCTGCTCTCACGGAAGGCACCGCCGAGTCTCCGAGCCAAAGCCACGGAACTCGAACGCAGCGGCGATGTCAGCGGCGCGTGTGACATTTATCTCAGGATTCTGAAGGACGATCCGGAAGCGTTTTCGGAAGAAATGGAGACCTATGTCCAGGCATTTGAACGAGCCAAACGGTACGCGGATTTTCTCACTGCCGTGCTGAATCTTAAGGCGGAACACTGGAACGAACATGCGGGACTGATCATCAATGTGATCGCGGATCTGGCTCGAACGAAGACGAATGACGAAGTTGTCAGCAGATCGATCGAGACTCTGCTGGCAAATGAGGGAACTCGGCGACTTGCAATCGGCGGGTTTCTGGCACGACCCGAAGTTGTCGCCGAAGAAAAACTTCTTCCGGCAATTGAAAGCGAACTACTGTCCGAAGTCAGTTTCCCTGACATCAGCGACGTTGACGAAACATATCTGATTCTGCAGAGTGTGAAGAACGAAACGAGCCTGAAGACGTTGCATGAGTTTCTGCTTCGGCGAGCGGCAGGGCGTCGGCCCTCCGAGCAATCACCCGACGCGATGCTCATATACCTTGATGCTCGACTTGGACGACGATTGGACGTGGAATCGCGAGTGGCGGAGATGCAAAGCCCGTCACCAGGGAACCTGACCGTCTGGCAGGAAAATCGACTCTATGAGGTCCTCGTCCTCAACCGACGCCTGAAAGAGATCGGCAGTGACTGGGATCCAGTTCGGCTGACACTGCTTGAACATCTGGTTACGCACATCACGGAAGTCGAAACGTTTATCGACACGATCCTGGAAGAACTCGGTGCCGTCTACGAATCACTTGGTCAATACCAGAAGGCACGCAACATACTGAACCAACGAGTTCAGCGCATGCTGAACAGCACCGGTTTTGCCAACGGAAATCCATCTGAATCGATCCGCGAATTGCTTCAGGCCGGCGAGAAAATTCAGCACTCGGGTTTTCCAATCGAAGGCGCGCGTCTGCTGCTGAACGTAACGTCGCATGACATTGATGAATTTACCAGCGACCTGGAAGACGATAAGGCTGTCGCGTTTAAGTCACGCTTCAACGCATCCCAACGCTGGGCGCGGCAGCAGATCTCGGCGGAGAAACTGGTCAATTGGTTTGAGGTCGCCGTTCAGAATTTGGCTCAGGATGTCGGTGATTCGGATTTGAATCCTAGCCATATCGACCTGCTGCTGGAGCTTGCCGGAACGACTGATCCTCGAAATCACGATGCGGCCTTGCTGAAAACCGGAAGAATGGACAGCGTGATTGTGAAGGCGATCACAAAGCAGTCGTTCGACGATGAAAAACTTCGCACGACGGCGACGGCCAATATCCGGACGTTGCTGGCAGACGACAGTCCCCCGGTCTCATTGCTCACAGCGGCATTGGCTTTTGCTTTGCGAATGAACGATGCGGAACTTAGGGCAGCGATAGTCGAAAAACTGAATCTGCTGCAGGAACCAATAACTCCACACGCGGTTTCAGAAGCCGCCGAGCGATCACCGAAGCCGAAGATCCCGGCAGCACTGCGGTCGGCACCGGATGTGGCTGCGGTGCTCGCTGCGAAGATGCTGGTGCCGATCGGAACGCATTCAGACACCGTCAACCGTCTTCTGCAACATGCCGCCGCGAGCGCGAAGTCGATCGACAATCGACTGGTGCGAATCGCCGTGCTGAATGAATGCCTCGCCGCGGCGACTCAGGCGAAACTGACCGATCTTGCCGCCACTCTGGAAACCGCACGAGACGCAGCCATCGCCGACCAGATCGCTGCCGTCTCCATCGGTACGCCCGGTTCGATTGATCTTCGTCACGAAATCCGCACAAGGTTGCTCAAGCTGGAGGAACCGTGAATGGACGGAAGTGAACCCGAAGAATTCTTTGATATCGTGGATGAGGACGATCGAGTTATCGACCAGTTGGCTCGATCCGAAGTGCATCGGAAGAAGTTGCGGCATCGGGCGGTGCATGTCTTCCTGTTTCGGCAGGACGGGTGTCTGCTGATTCACAAACGGTCGGATACCAAGGAAGAATTTCCTTCCGTCTGGACGTCGTCGTGTTCAGGGCATGTGAGTGCGGGCGAAGACTATGATGCATCGGCAGTGCGGGAGTTGTTGGAAGAACTCGGCGTTGAGTCAGCAGTCGAGCGGCTGCAGAAGTTCGCCGCGTGCGATGATACTTCGCACGAATTTACCGTGCTGTACCGCTGCTGCTCAGACGCCGCCGTAACGCCGGATCCCGGAGAAATTGCCGCCGTCCAATGGCTGCAGCTCGATGCGATTCAGGCGTGGATGGCAGGTTCGCCGGATGATTTTTCACCGGCATTTCGTCTCCTTTTTGGATGGTACATGGCGCGGGCTGCGCCCTCAAACCAGGTTGAAGATATGTCAGTCGTAAATCACAAGTAAAGTTATTCCGCCCTGTCCTTACTTTTGTGTCTCTCGTTCTTCTCAGAAAAACATAATAATAAAGTTTTGCTGGATATAATGCGAGCGGTCGGAATTGATGTTTTTCTTTGGCGAGCGGGGGATGTCAATCCCCTGATTGACCCTGTGAACACTGCAAAAATCAGGGGACTCACGTCCCCCGCTCGCCGAACGCTACCTCAGTCCAACTTGCGTGAGGTATAGATCGTTTCAGAATTCCAGAAAGCCACTGACACGTCCCACGGTGATTGTGGCAACCGTCAGTTGGGCAATCAGCAACACCAGCCAGGTTTTTTGTGTGTTGACCGCATCTGAATCAACGGCCTGCGCCGCAATCATGGCGCACCACGGCGTGAGGAAACACCACAGGCGAGCGGCTTCGCCCATGTTTTTCCCGGACAGCCAAAGCAATGCCCATGTCAGCGCACACGCGATCGCGAAGAGTCGACCGTTGGTCAGACTCTTCGGGCTCCAGAAACGAATGCCTTTCATCGACTGCACAAGCATCACGATGGCCATCGCCGCCATTGGCAGACCGACCGCCATCGCGAGTTCGATCGGATTGACAGCGAACCATGCGTACCACGTGCGCACGGATTGTGAGTAGAACCCCGCATGATTTGCCAGGTTCATGCGCCACACATGGAACAGATTGCAGTCCGTCGAGTATTGCCACACTTCGCAGACGATCAGGAATGACGCTGCAGTCACGACGGTCGTTTCCAGTATTCGGCCGAATCGTTCTTTCAAGCCCAGCGCCACGAAACCCGCAGCGAACACCGCCAGCATCACAAGCACGGGCACATGCGCCAGGCTCAACAACAGACAGCCGAACAGAATGAATCCGGCCAGCATGGCGAGCAGCCAACGTTTGATTCGCCGCTGCGTCAGGATCGCAGCGATTGCCGTCCATGCCAGAAACATGCCGCTGCAGGCGTAGAGCACATCTGAACGCGGAACAAAAATCCCGATCGTGGGCACGGTGATCATCAACGCGGCGGCGCGCCATGCGGTTCGGGAATCTGTGAGTCTGCGGGTCAGCCCGAACACCGGGATGACGGTCATCGCCGCAATCAGTGTCGAAAGCAGTGACGACAGGTGCAGCGCCGCGAATTCCGATGCTGATAATGGTCGAGCAATCTGACCTGCCGCTTCGACTTCGCGGAACATGCGCACCGTTTCTCTGCTCTGAACTGCTTCCGAAAAACGGACAACGTCAGGGCACTCCGCAGTCAGTCTCAGCAACCCGCGATTCAACAGCAACAAGCCCGGCGGGTGCGTGCCTTCGTGCAGCACGTCGCCTTTGGCCATGCGTGATTCATACTCGGCCAGCAGCTTCCGCGTCGAAGTCACATTGAACGTCGCTTCAAAGAAATAGCCGGATGCGTATTTGTCGTACAGAATCCAGACGGGCCGCAGCTCGC
Source organism: Candidatus Kuenenia sp. (assembly GCA_043737515.1). Classification (GTDB taxonomy): domain Bacteria; phylum Planctomycetota; class Planctomycetia; order Planctomycetales; family Planctomycetaceae; genus SXXK01. The sequence continues at coordinate 26,039 of JAYTAK010001471.1, forward strand.
GATGCGGCGACGGCGCTGCCTGCCGCACGGCGTTCAGCCACAGAAAACTGAGTCCCGTCAGTCCCAGCAGCAGCAATCTGCGATGCATGGAACCGACGCGACCAATCTGCCGCAGTCCTGAAGCACAAAAGGCGACGACCACACTGCCGCAGATCAGCGGCCAGATAACTCGGTCCACCGCCTCAGCGAAGTCCGTCGGCAGCGGATGACGCGGCCATACCCATTCGCCGACAACTCCCAACGGTGGCCACGGTGCAAGCAGCAGCCCCGCTCCGATCACTGTGGTGAAGAGTATGAGGAGACGGCAAGGCATCAGCAAGAACCTCTTCTACAAGCAAGCTTCGCACACTTTCCTTGTAGGGTGGGACAGGCGTGCACAAAAGTGGGGTTCATAAGGGTCGTGGACTTAAGGCGAGCGGGGGATGTGAATCCCCTGATGTGTCGCGAATCATGCGGAAATCAGGGCACTTACGTACCCCGCTCGCCAGTCGGATTGCTTAAGTCCACGCCATTGGACACGCCAGCCGTGGTGACGGAACAAGGGCCGGATCAACAAATCACCCGAAATAAACATAACTTTTGCGTAGCCCAGTCCCACCCTACCAAACAAGAAAAGCCCTTCGATGCGTACGCACTTCGAAGGGCTTTTGAGAGAACTAACGCGAAAACGTTACGGTTCGATCGGAACAACTTGATCCGGCACAGGCTGGCCGAACTTGTCGTTGCCCAGTATGAATCGAATCGATCCTCCGGAACTGCAACCCTTGCTCGGATTCAGAATGTAATCCGCATCCAGAGCCTTGGTGATACGTTCCTTGACCTGCGCCAGATGAGCAGTCGTATACGGATCGTGCTTGTCAGCGGAAGCTGCCTGAGCCGCTTCGATTTTCTTGACAATCCCCCGTAACTGTTCAGCCGACAGGCTGGAGATCGCTCGACCGGCTGCCCCCGTCGATCCGCCCGGCAACGTCAGAT
>JAYTAK010001472.1:0-2282 GCA_043737515.1 Candidatus Kuenenia sp.
GGCCGGGGTTGGAGGGCGCTAGCCCGAAACCCCGGGGCTTCCTTCGCTCCGCTCAGTCCAGCCCCGGCCACCCGATCCATCAAAGCAAGAGTGACAGAGTACTCGTGCGGACTACCAGATAATGTTGATATTGTTGTCAACGACGCCGGGATGAGCCCAGGGACGGCGATAGCTGTGAAACGGCAGTCGATGATGAACGCCGCCGCCGTCCATGTTCGGCAGGTTCTCAAAACCGCTCTCGAAACTGCGTGGATCAGGACTTCCGTGATATCCACCGCCGTGGCCGTGACCAAAACCACCAGGATGGCCACCACCGTAAAGTCCCGCTGATCCGTACAGACTGCCTAACTGAACCATTCCACCACCGACACTGCCAACGCCGCAGCAGGACTGCACGGCGGCAGCACATTCACAGCAAGGGTCCATTTCAGGTGCCGCATAAACCATCGGTGCATGATGCATGGGAGCCTGCGAACAGCCGCAATCGAGCAGTCCAGCCTGCGTCCATGCGGAACTGGATAGACACACGACAGCGGCCAGGACCATCAACAGTGTTGCAATGCGTATCATTCAATTCTTCCTTCTTCAGAGGGATCAATGCTGTCGCCAGAGTGAAACATGCGTGGCACATGACAGCGCGGACCACGGTTAAGAATGATCTACACGCAAAAACGGGTTGCGACCAGCAGATTCACCTGCTGCCCAGCCGAAAGATAAAATATGACGGTCGGTCCGTTCGAAATGTGCGTGCTGCGTTGAGTTGACGGAAGCTGTCGTTTCTCCAGATTTCATAAGCGGTCGGTGATTTCATCGAACCGATGCTGTACTTGGATCATTTTTGCAGTTCTGCTGTTTCGCGGAGGCGAAGCATCGTCAGACTGAAATCAAGTCTAATGCCCTGGAGGGAGTCTATGCGTCAGACATCTTTGTTTGCATTTTTCGTCGCCGCAGTCGTGACGGCTTCCGCTCAGGCACAAGTTGGGTCTCCCGGAATCGAGTACGGCAACACGATTGCAGCCGGTGACGGCGTGCAGTTGTACCCGTTCGACCAGCAGGACACCTGGCTGCATGGCCACTTCCAGCGTGTGCCGGCTTACGGTGGATTTGCCAGCTTCCGTCCGTACAACTACCGCCATGTGTTTGCACAGACTCAACTGGCACAGTCGTGGGGCCACACCCACGGCATGCCATACTCCCAGCAGTTCTGGAATCGCTATCGCGGCAGTTATCTGGAAGGCAACCTGCACGCTGGCAATCAGCCCACGATGCAGAATCCACAGGCTGCCGGTGACCCGTCTCAACTGTATCCGGCTCAGGCTGTTCCACAACAACAATACCCAGCGCAGGCGTACCCAACGCAGGGCTTTCCGAATCAGGCTGGTCCCAACAACGCCTACCCGGTGAGCGCCGTGCGTCCGATCGGATACCAGTCGCAGGATGTCTATAAACGACCAGTGTACCAGACCCAACCTGTCGAAACTTCCGGTTCCACGGAACGCCCGATCCATGTCTTCCCGGAACGCATGATCAACCGCTGATCGCGAACGGAAACACTGAAGACTCCCCAAGAGAAACGCTCCGCGCCTTCGCAAGTTGGTTCGGAGCGTTTCGGCATTTGGGGATTACGTAATCGGAATTCCATGCGTCACGGATGCTGATTCAGGAAACGGCAGAATCAGGATTCCATGCAAGCAGCCATTCGAATGCCACCTTCAGAGCTAAAGTGTGATAATTGTCGGTGACTTACGGCTCAACAAGTCGAGAATCATCATCGACAAAACGCAGGCGGATATCTGAGGGTCTGTGTCGCAACTGGACCGCCGCCGTGCCGATCATCGCCGTGATCGAACACTCCCTTCTGCGACACGTCCCTGTTGCGCTATTACTCTTCTGACGACTCACTTCATTCCTGCGGCTTCGGTCGCGATGCCTGATCTTCCCCGCTCGACGGACATAAAAAACATGCTCGGCCATTTTCGAAGACTGTTGACCAATATATCGCGACATTCAAGGCGACGACGCAAGGCGCTCAGCAGCGTTCCCGCAGAGCAACTGGAACCTCGCCAGCTTCTGACGGCCGTTGTGGATTTGGTGGCAGACCTGAATCTGAATCCCGCAGGATTTCAAACGTCCGACGGATATCAAAATCCATTCGTCGAGGACTTCACCGACGTCAATGGACTTACGTTTTTCGTGGCAGACACGATCTCCCACGGTCGCGAATTGTGGCGAACGGATGGAACAACATCAGGAACTATGCGACTGACAGATCTTGCCCCCGG
>JAYTAK010001473.1:0-2281 GCA_043737515.1 Candidatus Kuenenia sp.
AGCCTGCGAACGCAGCAGCGTCGGCAGGCTCAAGCCCATTGCCGACAGACCACCAACCCGCAGGAAGTTGCGACGATTCTCATTCAAATGCAGATCAAACATTGGTCACCTGTGTTCAGCGATTAAACGTGAACTCCTTAGAATTCAACAGAGCCCAGAAAACGTCGAGCAACACTTCCTGACGATCACCAGACTTTAACAATTCGATCACAGAAGCACGTTGTTCGTCCCGCGGCAGGCGACCGATCGTGCTCAGAAACAACCAGTCGATCACTGCGTTGTCATCAGACTGTGCGGCACAGAGCTTCGCAAGTTCGCCTTCAGGCGATTTCATCTTGCGATACAGTTCATCGCTGTTCTGCAGGTGCAGCAACTGCGGCAGGGTCACATCCGCTTTGCGTTCGCAGGCACAGGCCGTCGTGCGTTCCGATCTGCCGAACAACGCCAGAAAATACGAATCGATGCCGGGGTCCGGCACCTGAATCGCCCGGACTCCCAGCGGATAGCCGGCAAACTGCTCGGGGACTCCCGTAGCCTGGCAAATCGCATCGAGCAACACTTCGGCGGACAAGCGGCGGGCATAGTAGTGTGAATAGAATTGGGTGTCACGGAAATTGGAGTCGTGCGAATCGGCAGCCAGTTGGTACGTGCGTGAGTTCATGATCAATCTCATGACGTGTCGCAAGTCGTAGCCGCTGGAGACAAATTCCTGGTTCAGCGTATTCCACAGCGGTCGATTCGACGGCGGATTGGTCGCGCGCAAATCGTCTACCGGCTCGACCAGACCGACGCCCAGAAAATGTTTCCAGAGCCGATTCACCATGGCTCCGGAGAATTGCTCGTTGCGTGGATCCGTGAGCCAGTTGGCCAACGTCTGCCGCGGATCGTCGCCGGGCGGAATGGCGTTCTGGGATCGATCCAGCGGCTGCGGGGCGAGTCGTTGTCCGGTACGCGGTTGCGAAACGTCAACGGGACTCTTCCGAGATTCCTCGATCTGCCTCTCCAGATCGGCGATGCGTTTCACTGCCTCATCGACTTTCTGCGCATCCCCGTTTTGCTGCTGCAGGGTCCCAAGTTCGACGCGCTTGTTCTGCAATTCGCGCTGCAGGTTGAGCATATGCCGGGTGCCCACGACCAGTTCAGTGCCGCCGTCTTCAGGCTTCTTCCGATCCAGGGTCACTCGGGAAAAGAAGCTGACGAAGTGGTAGTAATCGTCCTGCGTGTATTTCTCCAGCGGGTGGTTATGACAGCGGGCACAGCCAATGCGAGTGCCGAGAAATGCCTGCGCCACCGAATCGGCGACTTCGGACTGATCCGCGTCCTTCTCACCGACCGTCACAATGTAGAAGCCGACCGCAGGCTCCTGATCGCACGAACCTTTGGCCATCAGAACCGACGTCGCAATGTCGCGCCAACTCGCGCGTGCCGCAAGCTGGCCTCGCAACCACTGGTGCATCGCCCGCACACCCTTCGCGCCGCGGACATCGTGATCGCGTTCTTTGCGATTCTGCAGAATGTCGCCCAACTGCAGTGCCCAGAAGTCGATGAACTCAGGTCGCTCAAACAGCCGCTCGATCAACCGAGTCCGTTTGTTCGAATCCGCGTCAGCCAAAAAATCACGAACTTCGGCCGCCGTCGGCAGTGTGCCGATTGCATCCAGTGACGCGCGGCGAATGAATGTTGCGTCATCACACAGCGGCGATGGTTCAATCCGCAGCGCAGCCAGCTTGTGGAACACATGTTCGTCGATGATATTGTTTCGTTCCGCATACTTTCGTGGATCAATCGATTCCGCATACGGCGTCGTCACCGTCGCAATCTCAACCTGATCCCTGAAAGACGCACGAACAACGGACTCCCCGTTTCGCAGTGATTTCACCAGCCCCGACGGTGCCACATCGAGGACACCTGAGTCGCTCGATGCAAACTGTGTCAGCCAGGTGACATCTTTCCGCTGGTCGTCGGAATAAACGGCTGTCACAGCCAGTTGATTTGATTCACCAATTGCCAGCGTGGAGCTTGAGGGTGACACTTCAATCCGCTGCAGCGTTGCTTCATCAGTTCGCGGACCGGGTGCGCCTGCCGCGATCCAGTCGGTCAGGATCTGTGCGGCCTGTCCGCCCGGTTCCAGTCTCTGACCGCCGCCATGCGGAATCAGATTAGCGGCTTTGCGAACCAGCAGACTCTCCTCCGGCGATGCCGCATTGATCCGCCGCCCCAGCGCTTCCCGAGTGATCGTTGCATGATCCAGTTCCGGCGCATATCCGCGAAGCGACAATCG
>JAYTAK010001474.1:0-12173 GCA_043737515.1 Candidatus Kuenenia sp.
TCTGGAAGGTGCTCAGGCCATGCTGCACCTGCGCGCTCTTTACCAGTCATCGTACTGGGACAAATTCCATGAATCCCAAAGCTCCGGAACCTCCCATACCCCAAAGGCCCGCGTCTAACGAAGCGCGGAAGTCCGGTTGCACCCTCAGCGGCTCGCACTCAGTTCGAATACCTGGCACGTTCGGCGGCATCGACGGCGAGGATGTCGCAGCGTTCGTTTTCGGCGTGGCCGGCGTGGCCTTTGATCAGCTTGAATGTGACCTGGTGTTTACTCAGCAGTTCATCCAGTTGCTTCCAGTGTTCGATATTGGCGATCGGCACGAGCTTTCTGCCGTCTTTGCGGTTCCAGCCGTTTTTCTTCCAGCCGGGTAACCACTCTTTGCAACCTTTCGCCACGTACGAACTGTCCGTGACGACCTCGACACGGGATTTTCGCGTCAGAAGTTTCAGGCCCTCGATCACGGCCTGAAGTTCCATCTTGTTGTTCGTCGTATGCCCTTCACCGCCGCTGAATTCTTTTTCAGTCTTTGTGGCAGGATGACGAAGAATGCAGCCCCAGCCACCGGGTCCCGGATTTCCTTTGCAGGCACCGTCGGTGAAGATCTGAACAAATGGCAGGGAGGATGTTTCGGTGGTCATCGCGGAATTAACGTTCGCGATACACGATCCGACCGCGTTTCAGGTCGTAGGGTGAAACTTCCACCACGACGCGGTCGCCAGGCACGATCCGGATGAAGTGTTTGCGCATTTTTCCGGCGACATGTGCCATCACCTGATGGCCGTTCTCAAGCTCCACGCGAAACTGAGTATTCGCGAGTGCTTCGACAACGTTGCCTTCGACCTGAATTGATTCTTCCTTCGCCATTCCGAATTCTGCTTTCGCCCTTTATTGATGATCACCCAAACCGTGTTGAACGAAGACTTTTTTCCATTCAACATCAAGCATGAAGCCATCGGCCAACTCATTGTAGCCGATCCGTGTGAATTGGAAGATCAGTTCGTGCGACGCAGACGACGTCAGCGGCGGGTTGGGCATCCTGACAGGGTTGCGTCGGAAACTCAACCCGGAAATGGATTTATGGCGATCGATTGCCTTGTTTGGGACGTCATGGTCTGCCGCGAGGCTGCTTGTGCAAAACATACGAAATGGCCAGAATACTGCAAATGAGCCACCCGTATTCAGACATTTCAGAACTCGCACAGGCCGGTAATTCGTTCGGAGTGATCCGAATTCCGACCGAACAGGACGTCCCGTTTACGCCCCGCGTCCGTGCGATCGTCGATACGGCGGAGTTCCAGCGGCTGCGGCATGTGACGCAACTGGCGCTCGCGTCGTACGTCTATCCGGGGGCCACTCATACGCGGTTTGAACACGCTTTGGGTGTGTATCACAACGCGCTGCGATACCTCTGGCAACTGGGTCGCGATCCAAGATTTGCCGCAATTGTTTCGCCGCACGATGCGGAAGTTCTGATCGTCGCCGCCCTGTTGCACGACATCGGGCACTGGCCGTTTTGTCACCCGATTGAGGACATGGCACTGTCTCAAATGCCGCCGCATGAGGTCTTCGCCAGAGAATTTCTGCGACCGAACGGTGAGCTGACTCAGGTGCTGGAATCGCAGTGGAATATCACCGCCGATGAAATCCTGGATGTGCTGGTGGCAAGATCGAATTCGCCGAGCAGTCGTTTGCGGCGATCGATTCTGTCCGGGCCGGTCGATATCGACAAGATGGATTATCTGTCGCGGGACAGCCAGCATTGCGGAGTCCCTTATGGTCGTCACTTCGACCGCAATCGGCTGATCAATTCGCTGATTGTGAACGAAGCCGGTGATGGACTCGCGATTACGTCCAAAGGACGCACGGCGGCCGAAATGATGGTCTTCGCGCGGTATGTGATGTTTACCGAAGTGTACTGGCATCACGCCGTCCGGTCGGCGACAACCATGTTCGCGCGATCGTTTCTGGAACTGATGCCGAAGCTGGATCTGAATTCACTCTTTCGAATGTCGGAGCCTGATCTGGTGCGCTGCCTGTGTTCGGCGGCGCGCGGCACAGATGTCGCATCGCTCACCGATGGCCTGTTTGGTCAACGCCGCAGACTGCACAAGCGACTGGCGGAATACAGCATCTATCATCAGGAATCGCTCTACCACGCGCTGCGACAAATGACAGCCACACAACTGGCCGCATGTTCGTCCATGCTGACGGAGAAACTTGCTGCGGTGATCGGGCGACAGCTCTCGCCGATGGATGTGCTGATCGATGCTCCGCCGCAACATCGCGAAGTGGAATTTCGCGTCGATGTGTGGTTTCGCTCGAGCCAGGAATATCGGGCTCTGCGTGACGTGTCACCGATCGTGGACGCCATGGCAAAGACGCAGTTCGACGAATGCGTCAAGCGAGTCCGCATTTTCGTCGCTGCTGAAACCCGTGACCTGATTCCAGCAGGTCTGTCGGTGGACGACCTGGTCATGGATGTGCTCAGGCACCCCTTTATTACTCCGTGATGGATTGAGGGGCGGCCGGGGTTGGAGGGTGCCAGCCCGAAACCCCGGGGCTTCCTTCGCTCCGCTCAGTCCAGCCCCGGCCACCCGATCCATCAAAGCAAGAGTGACAGAGCACTAGAGATTGTTGAGGAATTTGTGTTCATCGGCAAAACTGCGATGGACGGCGATCTTGATTGCGGCATGGGGAATGTCGGCTGCAACCGGATGAACATCGCCACGCTTGCAATCAGGACACTCCGGAATCCGGATTGCGACTCTTTCGAACTGCCGTGTACTGTCGTTTGGTTTTACTCCAAAGATGCGACTCACCACGCCAACGAGAATTCTGACAAGAAATCCTCCAAAGAATCCGAAGATCGCTGCCATGACGAAATAACCGGACCGATTTCTCGGATCGTTTTGCGGCGATTCCCACGCCTGAGTGTGTGATACCGTGATCTTTCGATCTGCGGGACGCCCACAACGATGACACAGAGCAGGAATCACGTCCTTCTCGTAAACCCACGTTGACGTCTTATTCGGATCGATCGACGCAGTGTCGAACGCATTTCCTTTGCATCGCGGACAATCGCCGTCCGCCAGGATAAAAACTCGCGCCATGCAGTGCGGACAGTCCTGAACACCAGGGACGAATTTTGACGTCATGTAAAGACTGCCTTTCCGAAGATTCGCTCTACATTCCAGCAAAGAGTTCACATCAGTTTGGTGTAGCCACACAAACACCAGTGTTGATTGCGTTTGCCAGTTGATCCACAGCCGATTCGAGGCGCACAAACGAACGACAGCCGCCCGAGCGAAGGTCATCAACAGTGAGGAGTTCGGTCAGTGCCAACTGATCACGAGTTGGTTTGTAGCCACAGTCTATATGACGGCTCAGCCAGCCCTTTGCATCTCGTGGAGCGACTTCCGGGGTTAACGGTGGGTCAATCGCAGTTGTGCGAATCTGACGCCCGTCGGGCAGTCGTTTTCCTGCCAGATGACAAAACGCAGAAATAAACCACGATTCGAATTCCTGGCATGCAAAGACAACTGCCAGGGGAAATCGCGTCCCGGCACCGACTGTGGATGCGGCTTGCACGAGTTGGCGAGCGGCTTCGATCGGACAAGATGTGAGACTCTGTTTGTCAGTCAGCGTATCGCTATCCAGGATCAGCAGCACTCCTCCGGCATGTTTCCTTTGCATTGCTGACTGCACATATCTCCTCCATGACTTGAAGTCGTTTTGCAAGAGTTTGAAGAACCCGCCAACTCGATATGGTTGAATCGAGTCCACGCAGACTGTGCTCGAAAGTCCTTTCGCTGCGAGTACTTTCTTAATCAGCGGCGGCATTGCTGCGACTTCACCGTCTCCTTCGACACACAGCACGATTCGCTTCATAGCGTGGACGTCTCCGCTTCCACGGCATTGCTGCGAGCTGGATCAACGGTGAGTAATTCGCCAGGCGTCAGGAGGTGATCTCGGATAGATTCCCGCTGTTCGTCAGACACCGGGCTGATTCGCGTATGAAAGTCATCAAGCTCCACAACTCTCATCTGATCGACATCAAATTGGTCCAATAATCCTGGGCTATGAGTTGTCAGAATCACTTGCCCGCGATTGTTTTCAGGGGCGGCCAGAAACTCTTCCGCCAGGAGTGAAAGTGCTCCCGGATGGATTCCGTCCTCTGGATGTTCAAAGACCAGCGTCTGCTTGGGAGGACGTTGGTAGAGAGCGAGCAAATGCGCGTAGAACCGTCGAAATCCGTCCGACTCCTGCGACAACTGCAGACCGAGAGTTTTTCCGCCGAACTTGTGTCCCACAACCACATGACCAGGATTCTGCAGGTCATTTAACTCGACGGACGAAACTGAACTATTCACACGTTGAAGTGCAGAAACTATGTTCCTGCGTGATGTGAAATCCTGCAGGTTGCTGACAATTTCCTTCAATGTGTCGAGAAAGTTTGTCCCATCGTCATTCAGCCCTGACGTTCGTTCGTTCGTCCTCGCACCTGAAAGCACTTTGTCTGGAAATGTGTAGCAACCGATCCCTGTCGTCAATGCAGTAAAGGCAATAACGGCTTCGGAAATTGCAGGGATCCGCCCGAGTGCTACCGGGCCAGCTGGTGGCACTTGAAGTAAAGCCGGTTCGACAATCCACTTAGGTGATTGTCCTCCGAATCCGAATCCGCCTCCACCGCCCTGATTCGGCAGAACGCATGCCTGATGAAAGATGCATGTCGAACCAAACTCCAGTCGCTCTTCTTGAACTGGATTTAGTGTGGCGTGAGGGCCAAGTGTAAGTTCATACTTGTAAGCCTCCGAAATTCCGGAGACGGAAAACTCAATATCGAACGACAGCAACGATTCCGCTGACGTTGCTGGTTTGATCTGAGGCCACTGTTCTTGTAGCTTTTGCATTCGCTGTTGCGAAGTCAATACGTCCCGGAGACATCGAATCGCCTCCACGAAATTTGATTTCCCGGTACCACTGCGTCCGACAAGGACGGTGATCGGGGAGAGATCGACCGTTACGTCTACAATGCTCTTGTAGTTCTGAATTCGAATGCGATTGATCACAAAAAATCTCCATTCGACCTGACCAACGACGAATCGTGCCATCGAACTGTACTTGGCGAACCCGAACATCAGTACAGTCAGTCAACTGATATCATCCACCGCCGGAAATGTACAGATGGATTCGCCGACGCACACTCTCTCAGTTCGAATCCTTCATAAACAAATCTGTCTTGCTGTCTTCAGTTCACCTGCATTGCCGCGATCAATTCCTTCACGAATCCAACGGCATCTGCCAACGGAACTTTCTTGGCCTCACTCTCGGATCGCAATTTGATTTCGGCGATGCCTTCGGCCAGGCCCTTGCCGCCGATGGTGACACGCAGTGGGATTCCGATCAGGTCGGCGTCTTTGAACTTGAAGCCGGGGCGCTGGTCGCGGTCGTCCATGAGGACGTCGATTCCGGCTTCGGTAAGTTCACCGTAGATTTTGTTCGTGACCTTCATCACTTCCGAGTCGCTGACGTTCAGCGGGATGATCTGCACGGTGTACGGAGCAACGCCGATCGGCCAAATGATGCCGTTTTCATCGTGGCAGGTTTCCACGATCGATCCGACCACACGCGTCACGCCGATGCCGTAGCAGCCCATGATGATGGGATGTGACTGCTCCTGAGCATCCACGAACTTCGCGTCCATCGACACGCTGTACTTAGTGCCCAGCTTGAACACGTGGCCGACTTCAATCCCATGCACCATTTGCAGCGTCCCGACACATTTCGGGCAGGGATCGTCGGTTTCCGCATTCCGCAGGTCAAACGTTTCTGTCAGATCAAAATGCGTCCCGGGAATGACACCCGTCAGGTGCGCATCTTTTGCGTTTGCTCCGACAATTGCGGACTCAATCAGCGCCACATTGTGATCCGCAAAGTACGGGCACTGAATGCCGATCGGGCCAGCAAAGCCCACTGGTGCTCCCGTAACTTTCAGGATCGTCGCTTCGTCGGCCAGTTCGACGGTCGTCGTTTTGGTGGCTCGGCGAATCTTGCCTTCGTTGGCCGTATGATCGCCCCGAAGAAGTACAGCGACGGGCTTGCCATCGGCCTTGTAGATCAGCGTCTTGATGAATGATTTCGCATCCGACTTCAGCAGCTTGCTGACCTGTTCGATGCTGCCAGCGTCAGGCGTATCGACTTTGACTGGAGCGGCGACGCCGTCCACTCGGGCCGGCAGTTGAGACATTCGCCCCGTGTCCGCGCGTTCCTGATTTGCGGCGTAACCGCATTTCGGACAGTGAATCACAAAGTCTTCGCCGTTGCTCGCAGGCACCATGAATTCGTGCGATGCATCGCCACCGATCGGACCGCTCTCCGCTTCGACGGGCAGATACTTCAACCCGCAACGCTCGAAGATTCGGCAGTAGGCCTTGTACATCGCGTCATAGGCCGCGTTGAGATGTTCGATCGTCGCGCCGAAACTGTACGCATCCTTCATCAGGAATTCACTTGTCCGCAGGACGCCGAATCGCGGACGTTCTTCGTTTCGAAACTTGGTCTGAATCTGATACAGCGTGATCGGCAACTGTCGATAGCTGTTGATGTGTTTGGCCATCAGGTCTGTGATGACTTCTTCATGTGTCGGACCGAGTGCCAGATGCAGCTTGCGATCACCTTTCTTCACTTCGAAGTTAAACAGCACGTTGCCGAACGCTTCACGCCGTCCCGTGCGTTCGAAAATCTCCATTGGCTGCAGTGCCGGCATGAACAGTTCAACCGCGCCCGCCCTGTCCATTTCCTGGCGGACGATTTCCGACACCTTGCGCACAGATCGGTAGCCCAGCGGCAGGTATGTGTACGCTCCGGCCATCAACTGGCGGATCAGCCCGGCGCGCAGCATCAACTGATGACTGGGCACTTCGGCATCCGCCGGAACTTCTTTCATCGTCGGGATAAATGTTTGAGTCCAGCGCATGGATTGCCTTGAATGTGAGCAAAGAGGATTCAGGATTCAGGATTCAGGATTCAGGATTTCGGATTTAGTAAGTAGGGTGTGTGCAGCGCCAGCGGAACACACCCGTTTCTCACGCTTTCTCAAAATGGTGCGTTGCGCTCCGCTTCACGCACCCTACGACTAGTGATGGGTGTCTAGCGCCATGCCGCTCGCAGATTGATTCACAGGAATGAACAAACATAGTCGGACACATGAGAGACCTTGAGTTCAAAATACGAGTTGCCGGGGACGTTGAAGGACTGGCCTCCTTTGACGTTGTGCCATTGAGTCTCGCCTGCCAGACAGTAGCTCAATTGCCCCGACTGGATCTCCATCAGTTCCGGCTTGTCCGTGTTGAACTTGTATTCACCGGGCAGCATGATGCCCAGCGTCTTGATGCTGCCATCGGCGAACTCAACGGTTCTGCTGGTGACTTTGCCATCGAAGTAGATATTGGCGGCTTTCACGACGGTGACTGATTCAAATTTGCTCATAATGTCCCTTAGACTGTGGCCGGAAACCCGCAGATGCTACTGCGGCAGGCGCGACGAGGAAAGGGCATCACCGATTCCTCGATTTTCCGGGAACGAATGGCAGGTTGTTTCCCGGATGATGCAATAATTCAGCCGAACAGATCGTCGTCGGACGATGGCGCAGCAACTGCCACTGGTTCCGCGCTGGCAATTCTGTCGCGGGCGTGATCCGACCAGGGTCCCCGAGAATCGTGCTGCAGATACTGCTTCCAGTAATCGACGGCTTCGTCCTCTCGCTGAAGCTGATCGAGAAGTTGCGCATAGTGGAGCAGTGCGTCGGGGTTTTCGGGATGAATCGAGATCGCAGTGACCAAAGATTGCTCCGCCGCTTCAGGCTGATCCAGTTCCGATTGCAGGCAACCCAGTTGCGTCCATGCTTCGATGAAATCCGGTGCCGATTCGATTGCACAGTAGTAGCGTTCGATTGCGGCTTCGACCCGGCCCGTGCGATACAAAGCGTCGGCCATGTGAAAATTGACTTCTGCCGGATCCGGAAACAACGACAGTTTATCTTCAGCCGGATATCCCGAGCTGAGTCGCACGGCAGCAAATTCCGATGACAGCAGACTCATGGCATTTCTGAAGGCATTGATGGCAGACTCCAGTTCGGACTCTTCCGTCAGTCGACAGCCCTCATGGAACCATTCTTCGGCGTTCCAGTCCGTCATGCGGCGGTCCTGAAGATCCGGTCGCGCCGAATTGAAAGGAATGGAAACTGTTTCTCCATCCGCCTCGTCGTGGTCGGCCGGATCACTCGAAGATGTCCCCTCGTCTGCGGGACTGAAGACGCCGAAGCCATCGTTGACATCAAAGTCCAGCAGTCGCTGGCCGGTGCGGGGATTGAGCACACCGCGATCGTCGCGCATCAGGATCTTGTCATCCTGCACGAGCAGATTCAACTGGGCCAACGATCGATCCGTGCCGGCCATCGTGTGACTCAGTTCGCTGAGACTGCGTTCGAGGACGTCGGCTGCGACACCCTGATCCAGCAGCATCGCCAGTCGCCGAGCACTGGCGACTTCGCGGTAGTCAAAATACGGCAGGCGGCAAACGCGGCGAACCGGGCGAATGAGTCCCAGTCGCGCCCACCGACGAATCATGCGCACAGGGACATCGAGCAGTTGGCTCAGCATCGCCGGCGTGTGCGCGCGGCGAATCTCTTCGCGGCGTTCATCGAGCCCCAGCAACTGCAGCCAGTCCGATTCTGCAAGCACCCTGATGTCTGAGCCATTGGCGGTCAACTGGACGGTCTGCTGCAGTTTTTGAGATGTCCCGCCATCGGGCTCGAGCGGCCAGCCTTCTTCGCCGATGACCAGCATCGTTGTTGAACCACTCACGGTGTGCGTCGCCCGGCCGCCGTATTGTTCCACGAGGCGAATCGCGTCGCGGTGCGTCATCGACGCCAGTGTTCCTGTAAACGCGACCGTTTCACCCACCAGCGGCAATGAACTCACGGCGACTTCGCCATCCGCCAGCGTCGCACCGACAGCCATCTCAGAGTCGGGATGAGCGAACGGAGAGGAAACAGTTTCTGGCAGTTCGAGCGATGTCCGGTCAGTCACCGGTTTTTCCTTCGTTAAAATAAAAACGTCCATTCCGCAGATCGGAAACGCTGGCTGTTTTCCTCGAAGATACCGTCGAAAAAAGGCAAACGGTAGCAATCAGACGATCTACTGCTATAAGAGTGCAAATTCGTCGAAGGTTCTGAATTTCGCAGCAAAAATCGGCGTAAATTTTACGAAAAGGCCTCGCGGACTTGATTGCCTGGCCGCCGTTCATCTCACTCAGTCAGGAATGCGGCCCTGCTTTATCAGCCGGAATGCGCCAGCGGTCTGTTGTTTAAAGTGGGATAAGCTTCCAGCTTGTCAGGTTTTGGTTTTCCCGTCCTCTTGTCGCTCGTATTCCGCGCCATTGAAAGAAGTTGAAATGTCAGCACTCAAGTCGTCCGATTCAGCCATTTGGGATGCCATTGTTCATGAACGTCGCCGTCAGGTCGATGGGCTCGAACTCATCGCTTCCGAGAATTACACCAGTGCGGCTGTAATGGAAGCGGCTGGCACGGTGCTGACCAATAAATACGCCGAAGGTTATCCCGGCAAACGCTACTATGGCGGCTGTGAGTATGTCGATGTCGTCGAAAACATCGCGCGCGATCGCGCGTTGGAATTGTTCGGAGCCGAACATGCGAATGTGCAGCCGCATGCCGGTTCACAGGCCAACATGGCGGCGTACATGAGCATCCTGAATGTGGGTGATACGATTCTGGCCATGAACCTGGCACATGGCGGGCATCTGACTCACGGGATGCACCTGAACTTCAGTGGCAAGCTGTACAAAGCGATTCACTATGGAGTCCGCGAGACTGACCATCGGATCGACTTTGATCAGGTTGCCGCGCTGGCGAACGAGCACAAGCCCAAAATGATCGTCGCCGGTGCGAGTGCTTATCCGCGCGAGATCGATCATGCAAAATTTGCCGAGATTGCAAAGTCCGTCGGCGCGTATTTGATGGTCGACATGGCGCACTATGCGGGACTGGTGGCAGCGGGGATTCATAACAGTCCGGTGCCTCATGCGGATTTTGTGACATCGACGTCCCACAAGACACTGCGTGGTCCGCGATCTGGTTTTGTGCTGTGCCGAAAAGAACACGCCGCGAATGTCGATCGCAGTGTGTTTCCGGGGATTCAGGGCGGTCCTTTGATGCACATAGTCGCCGCGAAAGCCGTGTGTTTCGGAGAAGCGCTAAAGCCGGAATTCAAAACCTATGGGCGTCAGATTGTTGACAACGCAAAAACGCTGGCGGAAACGCTGATGCAGGGCGGCCTGCGCCTGGTTTCCGGCGGCACGGACAACCATCTGATGATGTGTGACGTGACGACGATCGGCTTGTCCGGCAAAGTGGCCGAGCACGCACTGGATGAAGCCGGCATCACGGTCAACAAGAACATGATACCGTACGATCATCGGAAACCGATGGATCCCAGCGGCATCCGCATCGGGACTGCGGCACTTACAACGCGCGGCATGAAAACCGACGAAATGAAGCGTGTCGGAGCGTGGATTCTGGCAGCGTTAAAATCTCACGATAATACGGCAGCGATTGGAAAGATTCGCGGCGAAATCGCAGAATTCGCGAAGGCATTTCCGGTGCCCGGGATTGTGTAGTATCGTTCACTCAGGCGACGCGGAGTTTCACCATGCAACTGATTCCAGCGCTGACTCTGTTATCATTGATGGTCAGCGCCGCGCCTGCTGCTGACGAGAAAGTTCAACGTAAGGGCATTTCAGCGACCGAGTTGCCTGCGTACGTTGACCAACTGACATCGCAGGGACAGATCATCAGCGATCTGCGTGTCAGAGTCGTTGAGAGAAAAGCTGTCTTTGATGTCACGGCGGAGCCAAACAAAGACAAGCAGGCCTGGCTGATTCAGGTCAATATCTCAGACAAAGAATTTCGTGATGCAAAAAAGCGATACACGGAAGACGGTTTCAAGAACACAATTCATCGCGTCATCCCCAACGGTCGCGAAAAGCTGCACTCAACGGTCTGGGTGCAGAAAACGAACAACATTGAGTTATTGAAGCTGCCCGCAGGCTCGCCTCCGATCACCGGCGAACTCGGCAAAAATCTTGAGCCACTCAACGAACTGCTGCGGAAGACACTGACGGACAACAACATCCCCGGTGCCACAGTCACGGTCGCTCGCGACGGAAAGATCGTCTACGAACGCGGCTTCGGATATTCAGATCTTGAAAAGCCGGCTCCAATGGCTGCAAATACGACGCTGCGGATCGCCAGTATTTCAAAGCCAATCACGGCCGTCGCCGTGCTGCTGCTGGTGGATGACGGCATGCTGAAGCTGGATGATCATGTCATCGACTACCTTGTGCGCGACAAGAAGTTTGCGCTTCCGAAAGATGCTGATCCTGCGTGGAGTCGCGTTACCGTTCGGCACCTGTTGCAGCATTCCGGTGGCTGGAATCGCGACAAGTCCAAAGACCCGATGTTCGAACTGCTTGCCATCAGCCGTGCGCTGGAACTGAAACAGATCGCACGCATCCCGGATATCGTCCGCTACCAGTTGTCACGACCGCTGGATTTTGAACCCGGCGTCGAATATCAGTATTCAAATTTTGGCTATTGCCTGCTCGGCAGAGTGATCGAAGCGGCAAGCGGACAGCCGTATGAAACGTTTGTGACGGAACGAATTTTGAAACCAGCCGGGATGACGCAAACGCGGCTCGGGAAAACCAGACTTGCTGATCGTGCCAGTGATGAGGCGCATTACTACACGCAGACGCTCAAGACGTATCCTGCAGTTCGAGATGCGGCGGATGCACGAAAGTCCGGAAAGTTCGAACTGGTACAGGGACCATACGGGCAATTTGATCTGGAAGTGATGGATGCTCACGGAGCCTGGACATCGACCGCATCTGATCTGGTCCGATTTGCCCTCGCGATTGATGCAATCACGAAACCACTGCTCAAATCCGACAGTCTGCAGCAGTTGAAAGAACGCCCTTCTTTTGCCGGCTCGGAAGTCGAAACCAGGTACGGACTTGGCTGGAATGTAAGATCCATCGAAGGTCTTGACCGCGTGAGCATGTGGCACACCGGCATGGTTTCAGGTTCATCGACCATT
>JAYTAK010001475.1:0-5280 GCA_043737515.1 Candidatus Kuenenia sp.
CAATGGCGTGGACTTAAGGAATTCCAACGGCGAGCGGGGGACGTAAGTCCCCTGATTTGCTTGGGTTCGCGACGAATATCAGGGGATTGACATCCCCCGCTCGCCTGAAGTCCACGCCATTTGAGGGTCAGGACGGAAGGGAAGCTAAATGTCGGCCGAATGGCCAAACACAGTTAAGACTCTGCGTTCGACGACCTCTGCGAATTCCACGCAGCGGAAATCCATCCGCACGATGCCACCTGATGCAAGTGGTTAAAATTGTTCCGTGAGCCATCACAGAGCCGTTTGGAGATACGTTTCTCCATACAGAACTGTTGATTGTTGCAGTCGAACTTTCTGCATGAGAATGGTTTCAGTGAATTGACCCGACACAGCGCTTCAGAGCGGCTGCAGTGGATCAGGGATTGTGGGCAGTGCGAACGACAAGCAAACTGGGTGGTTGATGTGGACATGACGTTACCTCGTGAAAGTTGGTGAAGTGTGAGAAATCTCTGTTCAGGACCGATGGAGCCGTTATCAAGGTTTGTATGAATTCGTCAGGCCGAAACTTCGAACGATAGGATCTGCAGACCGTCTCCGGGCAGGAATCCAACAGCGGCCCTGATCGCATTTGTGATCGCCTGCACGCAGGACTCTTCGACAATCAATTCGAGTCGTGCTTTCGCATTGCGTGCCGGGAAACCGCGACACGACATCGTCACGGCCTGTTGTGGACAAAACGAATAGAGATAGCAGTATCTGGAATTGAGAACGCCTTCCCGCATTAACATTTCTCGGACGGCGACGACTTTGTTCTGAGGAATGACAGTTTCGATTTTCTTCATGACTTGATCTCCGATTGGGACGGTTTGTCATCGACTTTGAGACGCTGAAATTGACCATTTGCACGAGCCGTGCCGCGATCTAATCTGTCATCAGGATTTGTGACAGAAACTGTCGTTCGCTTCATCGTGCGATCGACGCAAACTCAAGCCGTCGTGCGAGTTTTGCCATGCCGCGAAAAGATTGGAATAATTCCGCACGGGCGAATGCCGTCGTAGAATCAGCCGCCACAACCGGAGCATGTGCATGAATCCTCCGACAGTCGATGTCGGGGTTGATCGACACAAATTTTAAGCGACCTGATGAGCCTTCGCATCGTCTCCTGCAACCACTCCGCCGATCGACTGTCGGGAATTGCCGACAGTGGCGTGGTAGAAGCCCTACACATTTGATTCTGCCTGACAGCATCGAGACGCCTGATCGGACCCACTTAACAGGAATCCTATGGGAAATCGGTTCGTCGAGCCGACTTTCGGTGTACAACGCACTCACGGTATGCGACTTGCAATCGTCAGTTCAACTCAACACCGACCACCATGAGACCACTCGTGAACCACGACTCTCGCTCCAATCACCGACCGTTCTGGCCATTGCTGAACGAACTCATTCCACTGCAACGCCTGAAGCGAATGACAGCGAATTATGCTCAACTGACAGGTCTGCATGTCGGCCTGCTGAACGCCCGTGGCGAATGGCTGGTTCCGATCGAATCTTCCCGCCTTCGTTATGCATGTGTGGAATGCCAACACTTTTACACAGGTCATGTGCGACACCTGCCGTCGCAAATAAAGCACGTTTGCTCAGACTGTAATTTACAACGATTCGGTGTTCCGGCGTTGGTTCGCCAGCATTCGTTTGGCGTTCTTGTGACAGAGCCGACCAAGGGAGATTCTCAGTCACTTCCTTCTATTGATGTATCGCACAGTCATGAGGAATTGAAAGCAACTGGTGAAGATCTGTCGCGGGAGGTCTCCGCTGAATTGACACGGCGACAAGCCGACCGGATCAGCGGGTTGTTGCTTGGGAATTCGTTGTCTTTGCAGGTGGCCGAATACTGCAGCACGACTGTGAGCGCTGTCCGGGAAATGCTGGGGTGCGACTATGCTGCGATAATCATTCGAGACGAATCAGCGGCCGACGGATTGCCGATGCTCGCAGCCACGTCAGGAGCCGAGAACGAATCAATGGCTACGTGGACGGACCTGCAACGTCTTGCCGTGAAGTGTTTGGATCACGGCGAAGCAATTGATGTCAAGGATGCACTTGACGATCCGTGTGAGCCCCGACAACTGGCTCTCCCATTCGCTCGGCTAAACGTTCGTTCGATCGCTGCACTTCCTGTGGCAGGGCCCAATGGAGCAGCTCCCGTTGCTGTGATCATGGCTGCTGCGAAACAACCGCAAACTTTTGACGAACAGGACTGGCGGACATTACGCGAGATTGTGCGGCTGACGGCACTGAATACGCCGACGGCTGAGCGTACATCTGGCGGATTGCACGGCAAAGAGAGCCTGCAACTGCTGACAAGTTTCACCAACAAAGTCACAGAACTTCACTCAAGCGATGATACTTTGGATGCACTACTTGGAGCCGTCGTCGAAGCTACCGACTCGCAAGTCGGTGAAATCGTTGTCACGCAGCTTGACAATCCTCAATTCGTGAGAATCCGAGCCGCCTATGGATCTCTGCACGATCATACGGGACATTTCTCGCCCTCCAATGCCGGGGTCCACGGTCAGGTCATCCGCACCGGAGTCAGGATTGTCAGCATCAACTTGCAGAAGGAGCCCGGGTTTCAGGATTTACAATCTGGTCTCGGCAGCGATGCTGATCGAGATTACCGATTAGTATTGGAAAAACTGCGCAGTGGAATGTGCCTGCCGATCCAAACAATCGACAACATCTCGGGTGTGTTATGTCTTGCCAGGCTTGAAACGAAGCCATACGGAAAGAGGCACGTTCAGGTTGCTGAATACTCTGCCGACCGGATCAGGCGCGTGTTGGAGGATGAAAAGAAGAACAATCTTCTTGCCGCAAAAGTCACAGCAGAATACGATCTCCTTGAATTGACAAAGCAGCCGATGGAAACGGTTGAACACTGCAACCAGGCGTTACAGTCGCTTTACGAACAATTGGTCAACGCCGCCATGGCGTTTTTCGGTGTCAAGTACGCGAGCGTCCGGGAGTATTCTCAGACGACAGATCAAATTCGTTACCTACGTGCCAATCCTCCGGATATCTGGCCTGAGGACATGCAGTCCAAGAGTTGGAACAGGGATACGAGCGGTGGCCGATTCGCAGCCATCACGGCAAAACTCCACCGCTTTGGCTCAAAAGAATCTGCCGCGAAGGCCGCAGCAGACGGTCGCTATGTCGAAGCGTTTCCAGATGTCGAATCCCACCTAAGCATCCCACTCCGGGTGGCGGGATCAGCGACGCTGGTCTGGACGCTGGAGAGTCCGCGCCAGAATCTTTTTGAGGGGCAGACCCTAGCGAATCTTGAAGAACTTGCCCGTGATGCTGAAACCGTCCTGAACTGGCTGGCACAAACGCGTGAGCTGTTATCCGTTGGTCGCCTTGAACAGGTTTGTGCGAATGCCAAGGACCTATCCGAGTTAGCTCAGTCCGCGGCCGACGTTTTTCAGGATGCATTTGACGCAAAGACTTGCGCAATCTACTTGCTTGACCCAACCCGTAACGGCATCGAATGCGTGGGGGTTTCCAAACTTGGTTTGGATGCCGATCCCAGTCGTGAACAAGCCACATGGTATTCACTCGTTCTTGATGCCCCCGAAAGAGGTTTGACTTCGCATGTAGCACTCATGGGGCAAACGCTTTGTATCGACGATCTGACATGCAAAGAGTCGTTTTCGTACGGACTCTGGGAACTGCATCAGCACGCAGTGGCGCAATGGTTAGAACCAAAGTCGCTACCGAAGCAAACGCCATTGTTACTCGTGCCCCTGAAATGCCAAACAAGTAATTTGGGAGTCATTCGCCTTGCCGGTCGTGAACAAAGCGGCCAATCATTTTCCGTTGAAGAACTGAAGCAGGCAGAACAATTGGCCAAACGCCTGTCGTCTGCATTCGAACAGTTGTTCGTTCAGTCGCGGAAGCGGGTCGCAGACAGGTTCGCCGAATTACCCGTGCAAACAGATGCAGATTTGACAGCCGAAGATGTGGCTGCAGCCGTCTGTAGACTCACCGGATGTCCAACCGTAGAACTGCGACTACTTAGCGGAAAGTATCTGCGGCTAATTGCCACAGCTGGAAATCAAATGGAAATACAGCCCGATGTGACAAACATTGGCACTGGACTTTGTGGGAGCAGTATCAATGCGGAACCGCACGTGGTTGTCCTCCGCGACGCACATCGCGATCACCGTTGGGAATCCTGCAAACAGCAAAAAACCGACACATGGTCGCCGTCGGTGCGCTCCGTAATTGTGGCACCGCTCCAGCTGAATGCGACATGCAAACCGCTGGGCACGTTGAGTGTTTACTCGAACCAGACGGTGAGATTTGGTCCGGCAGATTTGCCAGTGATTGATGAAATCGTTCACCAAGCCGCTCTTTTAATCACCAACGCACGACAGCATGAACGCCGCTTTCGCTTGTTAGAAGCAATCCGAATTGCCAGCAGGCAGGCCGTCGAAGAACCAAAGACAATCTCAATGGGTGCCAACGCAAAGGACGTTGCAAGTGCATTTGGCCAGTTGATCCCGGAAGCTTGTGCAACGGTTTGGCTGGTGGATGATGCGAAGACGCACGTTGTCTGCCGGGAAGTCAGTAACGAGTCTGCTGCGAAGGAGATCCGAGGGTTTTCAGCAGTTTTACGGGATGATGCTATCCATGCCCTACTTGAAGAGAATAAGCCTCCACGATGGATTCCAGCACTTGATGAACTCTCTGGCTTAATGGGAATTGTCAATCGTATGGATTCGGCGGTGGATCGACGCTGGATCAGGAGTATCAAGGCTGCAGGCATAGCGCCAATCTCCTTGGCTGGTGGTCTTGCAGGAGCAATTTTTTGTTATATGACGCATGATCGCTGCGACCTGCTCACCGAGGACCGACTCAAAGAGATTAAGGAAGACTTCACGAAACTCGCCGACCATGTCAAGCTGGTCTTCGGCACGATCCAGCTTTTGGAACGGACGCGTAAAGAGTTGGAGTTGACCACACCGCTGGCCATGATCGGCGCGCTGTTGGACAGCATTCTCCACCACCTCGTCCAGCCCCTGCACAATATGCGCGTCACCATGCCTAACGCGCGTCGGCTGGCAGTGGGGCACCCGCCGCTGCTTGGTAAGCTTGATAGCATGGATCAGGAAATAGAACGTATGGATCAGAATATTATAGATCTAAAGTCTATCGTCACCGGTCGCAACGTTCGCACTACTCAGAAGTTTGATGTCGCGTCTATGGTGCGCAAGATTGGTGAAAGGGCTTGCCTGG
>JAYTAK010001476.1:0-5276 GCA_043737515.1 Candidatus Kuenenia sp.
TTGAAAACGCAGTGACTTTCAGCTACAGAGCATTAACGTATGCTCTGATCAGGACTCTCACCTGACTATTCAATCGCCTTCACAGGCGCACTAGCCACGTTCGCCAGAACGTGGGCGATCCAGAGGAAACCCACGCTCTGGCGAGCGCGGCTACGTTGGGTTGCGGGCGAAGCCCGCGCCAAGATTAAATCAGCAGCCCGCTAGCCGCCGGTGTTTTGCTGATTTGTCAGAAACAGTTACCGGTGGCTAGCGCCATTCCGCTCACTAAGTCCACGTCGTTGGCTCAAACCCGACGGGGACAATTGAGCGTCTACGTGCTGCCGTTGGCGACAAATGAAACAATTCTGGCGGCGTGTCCGTGACTGTTCAGGTGATGTTCTTTGCCGACCTGAACTTCCACGGTATGCGGGCCGCGTTTCAAGTCAGTCGCAAACATCACGGTGCGTGGATAATGCAGGCCGGCACTGTAGCCGTGAAACAGCTCCACTGTTTTCCAGTCACCTCCATCAATCCGAACCTGAAGTTGTCCTGCATCCGGCCCTGCCAGTACATAGGCACCAATTGCGGTCCCGTCAAACTTCAGTGACACGCCGGCCTCAGGATGTTCACTGTTCAACAACTCCTTACCGGAAAATCGTTCGCGTTGACTCCCTGCGATCGACTTCCAGTCCGGCACACCGCGCGTCCAGCCGTCGCCGAGTTTCACGTGGTCGTGAGATACAAAATCTCCCTCGCCAAAACTGGATGTCAACAGCGGAACAATCTCATGCCGGATGACTTCTTTCCGCTTCGCAGCAGCATCGCCCCAACCAGCGGTCAACAAACCAGCCACGAGATCTGCCGCAAGCTGATTGCCAATCGGGCCAGGGTGTGTGCCACCGAATTCATCCCATGTCAGTGTCCCGGCCTTGATTCGATCCGCCACTTCGCCTGGCAGATTGACGCTGCTGATTTCGTAATGCTTCGCCACCGCTTCATGCTGCGCCACACTCAACTGCATCGAACCCGCCTGAGCCGTTGCCAGCATCTCCGGATTTACAAAGTGAATCATCACCACATCCGCCTGTGGATTATGGCGACTCAGACGCTGCACGATCCCCTCCATACCGCGAATGCAGTCGTCTGCCGAATGATGTGCGTCCTGATCGTCGTTGACCGCGAATTCCACCAGCAACAAATCTACAGGACCCTTGCTGAGAACATCGCGCTCGAGCCTGAATGCTCCCGTGTGAGAACATGTTGAGGCGATCCCGGCATTGGTGAATGTGAATTTCGTTTCCGGAAATCGCGCGGACAGCCACGCTTCCACGCGCGGTCGATAGCCATCCATTTCCGTGATCGACCCGCCCAGAAACGCCACATGTCCGGTCTTGTCGTGCTCAAACTTGTGGAAACAGTTGAGCAAATTCCCGCGAAGATGCGCGTTGCCGGATTCAGCGACCACTGGCGGAGCAGCTTCGTGCGCCGCTGTGAACGCGAACAATACGCCAATGACCCAAATTGCACTCAGACACTGCATTAAACTACTCCCGACACTCAGTTTCAGCGGTTGGCCTCAGAAGACATCCGGTTTCGCAGGGTACACGCAGCTCATGAAATTGGCGAGTTCTACGGTCGATGAATACAATATCTCTGTCAAAAACGACACGCGAACGCTAGGATCGCGGGAGGTTCAGATTGGCGATGTTTTGAAAGCAGGCGGTGTCTCAGGAATCATCAGGTATGCACAATATCAGGCAGCGCGTGCGAGACGTTCAGATGCGTCAGCAACGGCAGTGGCTGTGGCAATGTGTTTCAGCCGGATTGCTGGCCGGTGGTGCCGTCGGGACGTCAGCGGCTGTGATTCGCATCTGCACTCAGGGAGCTTTTTCCGGGATGTGGGTTGTCGCAGCCGTGCTCGCGCCGGTCGTCATGGCGGGCTCAGTGGCGATCATAAAATCCACTTCTATGCAACTGGCCGCACGCACGATCGACAACCGCTGCGGACTCAAGGATCGGACGCAGACGGCTCTGCAGTTTCTGGCATCAACAGCCGACGATTCTGCACTGCGCCGTCTGCAGGTGCAGGACGCCGAGCAGCATCTGCAGGCCGTCGATCCCGTCATGGTTGCTCCGATCCGAGCCCCGAAATCATGGAGTTGGGGCATTCTGACGACTGTGATGACCTGCGTGCTGTCCTTTTTCGCCGGTCAACCGGAACAGATTCACGCAGCCACGGAAATCAACCCGGTTATCTCCGCACAGGCAGACCGGGCTGCGCTAGGTCTGGAAGACCTGGAAAAGTTTCAACAAGAGCAACGTGATCCGGAACTTGAAGAAGCTCTGAAGGAAACGGCGCGTCTACTCGCGGAACTCAAAACACCCGGCCTGGCCACCAAAGAAGCACTGGCCAAGCTGTCAGAAATGGAGGCCGCTTTGCAGGAAATGCAACAGCAGGTCGCCGAGTCCTCGGTCGAAGCTGAGTTGCAGGAAGTGGGCGAGGCACTGTCGCTCGCAGATTCAATGGCCGCAGCAGGGCAGGCGATGGCCAAAGGCGAAATGGAAAAGGCCGCAGAAGAACTCAGCAAACTCGAAATGCCCGAACTTGATCGAAAGACACAGAAAGCGATTGGCGAAAAGCTTGAGCAGATTCAGAGCAGCGAGAGCGACAGTGACAAGAAGCAGAGCCTGAAAGAATCTCTTAAGAAAGTGTCCGAGGGCATGAGTTCCGGCGATAAGAACAAGTTCCAGGACGGCATGAAAAGTCTGGCAGGCGAATGCAGGAAACAGGGTCAGAAAAAGAAACTGTCCGACCTGTTGAAGAAACAAAACCAGCGCCTGAGTGAATGCAAGAGTGAATGCGAAAACGAAGTGCGATCACAGGCACAGTCAAACAGGAAGGGCGGCGAGAAGGCCGGCAAAGGCAGCGCGGATGTAAACGGAAGCAAAACTGCCAAACAGAAAACAGGCAATGAAATGAAACTGAAAGGCGAGGATTCCGGCACTGGTGATTCTGACATCGAAACCGAAAAAGGACCGGAACAGGAACAGGAAGCCGTCCGCCAGTATCGCCAGAATGCAGATAAGTATGAAGCGTTGAACGAATCGGTCCTTGAATCAGAATCTATTCCACTCGGCCACCGTCAGACGATTCGCCGCTACTTCGAGATGATCCGCCCCAGCGCAGCGGAAACTGATGCGGTGAAGGCCCGGATGGATGCGAGTCCGGACAGACAATGACGTTAAAAGATTTCACAATTGAATAAAAACGAGCAACTAGTCCTGAGTGAGTACTAAACATGTCCCGCGCGTTGTTAGTCATAGATGTGCAGCGAGAATACTTTGATGGTGCTCTGCCGATCTCGCATCCGGTCGGGCATCTGGAATCGATTCTGCGTGTCATGGACGACGCAGCAAAGGCTGGCGTTCCGACCGCCGTAATCAGGCATCATCAAGCAGATCCACAGTCGCCCATTTTTCGACTCAACTCAGACATGTGGCAACTGCATCCGGAAGTTGAACAACGTCCCCGCAGCGCCCTGATTGAAAAGCAACTGCCTGGATCTTTCACTGGCACGGGCCTCGAATCCTGGCTCAAACAGGTCGGTGCAGATACGGTCACGATCACGGGCTACATGACTCACATGTGCTGTGACACGACGGCACGACAAGCCTTTCATCTCGGCTACAAAGTTGAATTCCTCCGCGACGCCACCGGCACGCTCACGATCGAAAACGCTGCCGGGAAGGTAACCGCCGAGCAGATGCAACAGTCGATATTGGTGGCGCAACAAATGTTCATCAGCGAAGTTATCAGCTCTGGCGCTTGGTCTGCAAGGATTTCAGGGAGCTGATAGACTCCGCGCGGCGATGAATGAGTCCTTTACACGTCCGTCGCCTCCGGCTCGGCGGTAAACGCAATACCGGTCAGCGAAGCAAAGTAGTAGGCACATTCCATGTGCCGCGACCCACAAAAAGCAGGGCTTTTTGCGAATCAGCGGACGGCACACGGAGTATGCCTGCTACTTTTTGAACGGTATTGGCGGTAAACGAGTCCCGGTTCAAAGCCTCAGTTCTGGCCGCGCGAAGTATAATCTGTCTGCAACCGGCACAACGTCCATCGCATTGCCATTTGGTCCGCACTAGACTTCCGGCTCTCTGGCACATTTTTCACAGACTTCAGGATCAGCGATGTCTTCAGTACTTGTCACTGGCGGAGCCGGCTTTCTGGGCAGTCACCTCTGCGATCGATTGATCGAACGCGGCGACGATGTGATCTGCGTGGACAATTTCTTCACCGGTTCAAAGGAAAACGTCCGACACTTACTCGGGCATCCGCAGTTTGAACTTATCCGGCACGACATCGTGCATCCGCTGTACGTCGAAGCGGAACGTATCTTCAATCTGGCATGCCCAGCCTCGCCCGAGGCTTATCAGTTCAATCCTATCAAGACGATCAAGACCTCCACGGTCGGAATGGTCAACATGATGGGACTTGCCAAACGCTGCGGCGCGAGAATTCTTCATGCTTCGACTTCAGAAATCTACGGTGATCCGCTGGTGCATCCTCAGACAGAAGACTACTGGGGCCACGTCAACCCGATCGGACCTCGCAGTTGTTATGACGAAGGCAAACGCATTGCCGAATCGCTGATGGTGAATTACCACGAAGCCCACGGGACGGAAATTCGCATCATCCGCATCTTTAATACGTATGGTCCACGGATGGCACCGGACGACGGACGCGTGGTCTCCAACTTCATCATGCAGGCGCTGAAAGGCGAAGACATCACCGTCTACGGCGATGGACTGCAGACGCGATCTTTCTGCTTTTGCGATGACCTCATTGCGGGCATGATGAAACTCATGGATCAGGACGAACATATGGGGCCAGTGAACATCGGCAATCCGGTTGAAAACACGATGCTGGAACTCGCTGAAGCGGTGATCAGGGCCACCGGCAGCAGGTCGGAAATCGTCCATCGCCCGCTGCCCAAAGACGATCCGAAGAAACGCTGCCCCGATATTACGCGCGCAAGAAACTGGCTGGGCTGGGAACCACAAGTGGCTTTGGCGGAAGGTCTGCTGAAGACGATCGAGTGGTACAAGGGGAAGATTTTAATGACCAAATCCAAATGACCAATGTGAGAAGCACACCGACGAAACACCAGTGCGTTCCCTCAATGCTCTGTGCCCCTGCGATTCTCTGTGCAACTCTGTGCCCTCTGTGGTAAAACGTTGAAAGTACTGTTTTTCTGAGAAGATTTATCACGATCAGCCGCAGGGCGCTAGCCCCG
>JAYTAK010001477.1:0-2276 GCA_043737515.1 Candidatus Kuenenia sp.
TTCGATGCGGTTTCCGTATCTGTCGTGCGCGGTCGCTGTGACAATGGCGTGTTCCTTCAATCCCTGGAAACTCGCGGTCGCCGGCGACGGCACCGATCAACCAAACGAGATTGCGCAGTTTTACGGCTTCGCAGGAATCGAACTGTTCAAAGTCGAACCACGCGCATTCAATCTGCAGGCGGGGGACTTTACGGGCGATGGACTGACCGACATCATGGTGATTGACAATCGCGGCAGTTGTCTGCGATTGATGGCTCAGCTCAGTAAGCTCGAGCAGGCGACCGCAAAATCCAGCGGCAAAGCAAACGACCTCGCATCGGACTGGCGATTTGATGTTCGAGCTATCTCAGTCGACAAAACCCTGGCCGGCATGGCCACCGGCGACTTTAACGGCGATGGACGACTGGATGTGGCATGTATCGGATCGCCCGACCAGTTGCTTGTTCGGTACCAGCCTGCGGCGGGGGAACTCGAATGGACGGAGAAATGGACCACGCGGCTTCCGGGAATTGAGCCGGTGGCATGGATGATCGCGGCTGGCGATCTGAATTCCGATCACCGCGACGATATTGTGGTGCTGGGCAAAGACGTCACGTACGTCGTACTGCAGAACGATAAAGCCGAAATGCAGACGCCGCAATCGCTCATCAATACGTCTCCGCAATTGTCGATGGTGCAGATTGCGGATCTGAACGGTGACGGTCGCAGTGACATCTGTTACCTGGCTAACGAAGGTACAACCCGTGGCCTGTGTGCTCGACTGCAAACCAACGACAGTCGGCTGGGACCGGAAATGCGATTCAGTCTGCAACAGCCTCGATCTGTCACGCTGGCCAACGTGGATCAGAAGCCAGGCCACGAAGTTGTGACGGTAGACTCCCGCACGGGCCGCGTGCAGATTTCATCGCTGCAACCGGCAACACTCAAAGACGGCACCGTACCGACGCGATTGCTGCAGTACGGGATCGGCCCATCCGGTGCCAATCGGGATCGAGGCGTCGCGATCGGAGATGTTGACGGCGATAAACTCATTGATGTTGTCGTCACCGATTCTGAACAGGCTCAATTGCTGCTGTATCGACAAAACGGCATCGATGGATTAGGCATGGCAGAAACGTTTCCAGGATTACTGGGAGTCACGGATGTCGCTGCCGCCGATCTGAACGCCGACGGTGTTCTGGATATGGTGCTGCTGAGCGGCAAGGAAGGCGTGCTGGCAACAAGTCATTTTGAAAACGGACGGATCACATTCCCTGAGACCATTCTGAAGAAGCCCGAGGGCAGTGAACTGGCCGCAGTGGATGTGCTCAAATCCGGAGATACGGTTCAGATTGTAGTGGCGCTCACCACGGGCACCGGTTCCAGCATGAAGCTGGCGTTTCAACGGTTGATTCGCGCCGAAACCGGCGAGTGGCAACCGGCGAAAGACGACGCGAAAATTGAACTGACCGGCGCGGTCGGCAGCCGAGGCGTCAGATTGGTTCGCATGGATGTGAACAGCGATGGCAGAACAGATATCCTGTCCGTGCCGACCGGAACGTCGAAAGCCGGCGTGCAGGTGCTGCTGCAGAAGGAAGATGGATCGCTGGAAGTCGCTCAGGAAAAATCTCGACTGGATCTGGGTGTGTCCTCTGCGGGCAGAACCTTTGTCAACAATGACAGACTGCTGGTCGCCCGGGATTCATTCGCTCGTTCGATGTCGTTCGGTGCTGACGGCTGGAAAGTACAGGACCAGTTCAACGCCGGCGAAACGACCGCCAGTCTGGAAGGCGTCGCGGTGCTTGATCTTGATCAGCAACCCGGCGATGAAATCGTGCTGGTCGATACAGGTGTGCAGAAACTCCGAATCATGCGACAGCAGGAAGGCGTCTACCGACCGTGGAAGGAAATCGACCTCGGGGCGATGCAGTTCAGTTCGACGCTCGTGGCTGATCTCAACGGGGACGACCGCAGCGATTTATTGCTGGTCGGAGCCCAGCATTTCTCGGTGTTGTATTCTGGACGGTCTGATTCAGAGATGCAGGAACTGGCGACGTTCGAATCGGAACGCGAGACCTCCTATCCCGCCGACGTCATCGTAGGTGATATCAACGGCGATGGACAGGTGGACCTCTCTGTGATCGACACCAGTATCGATGGCCTCGAAATTCTGAAATTTGATCCTGCGACCGGACTGAAAGAAGCCACTCATTTTCGCGTCTTCGAAGAAAAACGACTGGTCTCGACCGATGAAGATCGCGGCACTGAACCACGCGAAGGAATTGTGGCGGACGTGA
>JAYTAK010001478.1:0-5272 GCA_043737515.1 Candidatus Kuenenia sp.
GAATGAAACCCAAGGCATTTTGGCAAACATGACAAGCTGGAAGCTTATCCCACCCTAAATCTACAGCAAACATGACAAGCTGGAAGCTTATCCCACTAAACCGGGTGCTAACGCACTGCGGCTGATACGAATTGCGAACAAATCGTGTGCCATTGGGCTGACGGCGCTCCGCGTGGCTGCGTGCGCGTCAATTGCCGTTCAGCAACCGAATTTCTTCCAGCAGTGACGACTTCAGTTTCTGCAGAAGTTCCTGGTCCTCGACTTTACGCTGATGTTCGTCCACGACGTAGAAAACATCGACGACCTGATCAATGTTCGTTGCGATGCGTGCCAGATGCACCTTCAGTCCGTAATTGAACAGCGTCTGTGCCAGCGTATAAAGCAGGCCCTGCGTGTCGGTGGCGAACACATCAACCACGGTAAAGCGTTCCGAGCAGTCGTTGTCGATTCCGACTTTGGGTTCCTGCCGCACGATCACCGGATTGATGCGGTTGTTTCGATAAATTCCACTGCGGCGAAAGACGCTGTCGACGGCTTTTCTGGCCGTCAGCACGTCTCCGATCGCCACTGCGACGTCTTCAATTCGCGATTGCGGCACTGGCCCGGTGAAATCGTTGTCAGTCACTCGAAAGTAGGCGATCACAACGCCATTGGATGTGGTACACACCTGAGCCGCCAGAATGTTCATCCGCAACCCGGAAAGAATTCCTGCGATGCTGTGAAAACTGCCATGCCCGAATCGTCCGGGTGCGAACACGCGGTAGCTGACCGTTTCCGTTTCCGCGTCAAACTCACCCTCGATCTTCACTTCAGATTCATTCAACTGATGAATCATGTCCAGGTCCCGCGCGATGCGGTCGGGCTGTTCTGTCATGAGATAGAACGGCGGCAATGTATCCAGTTGTGCCTCTGCCCACTGGCCCCATGTTTCCGGATCCGAAGTGGTCCCCAACGGCACAATCGAATTCCGCACTGCGGCGCGCACCATCTGCAGACGTTCACGTTCCAGATGGTTGTAAGGTCGTCCGCTCAGGATCTGGATCGCCCGGTTGTAGAGATCCGCGAGTAATTCGCCTTTCCAGTCTGACCAGACGTCCGGCCCAACGGCCTTGATGTCGGCGACCGACAACACATACAGCATCCGCAGCAATTCCGGAGCACCGACCAAGCGTGCGAAATCGACGAGCATCGTGGCGTCGGTGATGTCTCTGCGGAACGCCAGATCCGGCATAATCAGATGGTAGCGAACCAGAAACATCAGCATCGTCTTCTTGTTGGCCGCCATTTGCAGCCGCACAGCGACGTCTTCGCACAGTTGTTCGCCGACGATACTGTGATCGCCTTCGCGGCCCTTGCCGACGTCATGCATCAGCATCGCTAAGTGCAGCGTCGCACGATGCCGAACGCCCTGATATGCGGACCCGACCGGCGATTCATCATGGGCGAACGACGTCATTTCGTCCATCGCTTTTAAGGTATGCTCATCGACCGTGAAGCTGTGATACTGATTGAACTGCATCAGGTTTCGAATGCCGGCAAACGCCGGAATCAGCCATTCCAGAATGCCGGTTTCGTACATGGCGCGCAGCGTATCCGGCAATCCGTCGGTAAATCGCATAATGTCACGAAACCGATCGGTGGCTTCACGACTCGGCTCATCGGGCAGACTGAGTGCCATCTGTCCGATCGATTTGCGGAGTTCCGGCGAAAGTTTGGCCTTGTTCTCCGCAGCGCTGACGAACACGTCCAGAATCGTCAGCGGATCCTTGAGCGACTCGCGGCGGGCTTCCGGCACCTCAACCATGCCGTCGATAATCAGAAATCCCTGGGCTGACTTTTGCGGCAGAATGGCGTTTCGCAGGCGACTGAAAATCGAAGACCTCTGCGGAACCTCCGCCACGCGCCGCGCAACAGCCGCGACGCGCGAGGTGTGTCCGAAGTATTCCTGCATAAAAGCTTCGACAGGGCGCAGCAGATTCGACGACTTAAAACCTCGTTGCTCAGAAAGCTGCAACTGCAGTTCGCGCGTCATCACATCCTGCTTCAGTACGGTGAGCGAATGCAGGTCTGTTCGCAGTGACGAAAGGAATTCATCCGCCAGCAACAGATCGTCCAGTTCCTGCTGACTGATGTCCCCTTTTTGTTGAAGCTGCAGAGGGTCCGGGTTGCGATAACGCATAAACGACACCCAGCGCAGGAGGTGCAGATCGCGCAGGCCGCCGGGAGAGCGTTTCAGATCCGGCTCCAGTTGATTCACCGAGTTCCCGCGGGTCATCCATTCTTCACGCCGTGATGCGACAAGCCGCATGATCATGGGTTCCGACCGATCCAGAAACACCTTTGATCGGACCTGTTGCAGAGCTGTCTCTGCGAGCCGTTCGTTGCCGCACAGAAATCGCGTTTCAATCATTGATGTCGCGAACTGGATGTCCTCGATCGCAAATCTCACCACGTCCGCAACAGTGCGGATACTTGACCCCAACTGGACACCGGCATCCCAGCAGTCGCGTACAACGGCCGACAAAAGTTCCTGAGCGACGGTCTGCTGTTTTGCGTCCACCAGGAACAGCAGATCGATGTCCGAAAACGGAGCAGGGCGACGGCGACCATTGCCGCCGACGGCGATAACCGCGAAGGCTCCTGGCGAAATTCCGGGGTGCGACTCCTGCTGCTGAGTCACGATTTCACGGATGAATTCATCAACCTGATCGGACAGCCATTGACAGCACGCAATCCCGCCTTCACCTGCTAGCCTGCGTTCGCGCACGCTGTTCCGCATCGCCAACAGAGCGGCTCGTCTTTGCTGAATACGGCTGTTGATGCTTTGAAGATTTAGTTTTGCTTCGGTCACGTCACACTCGGTAATGTTTGTCGTTTCTGCCGGAAAAGACGGTGTCTTGTAGGTCCTTTCTGCCGGAAAGGACTTCGCGACTCGTCGCGACCTGCGACCAGACACGGGTTGACTGATATGGAACCTGTCGCCGTTGAGCGGACGTCCGCTCATCGGTTCGCCTTGCGGCGAAAGTCCAGCCCGGCAGGCTGGACCTACTAATGTCGCTCACTCGACTTTAACAACTCTGCGACTCTTCAATTCAAACCGAGGCAACTCTCCCACCGCCACGGATCGCACGTCCACGATGAATCCCAGACGCTGCCTCAACGCCGCCTGAACTTGTTCCATCAATTGTGCAGCTGTATCGGCGGCCTTAGGAGTGGGTTCAATCGCGACGCAGAGTTCCTGCATCGCGCGCACGGTTCTGAGTTCAATTCGAAACTCAGCCACCTCCGCGATCTCACGCACCACCGCTTCGATGCTGGATGGAAAAACATTGTTGCCCCGCACAAACACCATATCGTCCGAACGGCCAAGAATGCCGCCGTCGAGCCATGTGAGTTTTCTCCCGGCCGGATCGTCTGCAGTCGATGCTTTCACAAGATCGCGCGTGCGATAACGAATCAGCGGGCTGCCAATTCGCCCCAGATTCGTGACAACAAGTTCGCCGATTTCGCCAGGCGCGACGGGCATCAGTGTTTCCTGATGCAGAATTTCCGCGATGCATTCTGTCTCCAGCAGATACAGACCGCCCGGTCGATCTTCGCTTTCAACTCCCAGTGAACCCAGTTCTGTCATGCCCCAGTGATCAATCACTCGTGCTTCCCACGCTTCTTCGATGCGAGCCCTCGTGCCGGGAATTGTGCCGCCGGGTTCTCCAGCCACGACCAACATCCGCACGGATGTTTCTTTCAGATCGATGCCTTCCGCAGCCGCGACTTCTGCCATGCGCATGGCGTATGTCGGTGTGCAACAGACGACGGTCGCTTCGTTTTCGATCATCGCCTGCAACCGCACCGATGTGGACATACCACCGCCCGCAATGCAGAAGTTTCCGAATCGTCCCGCACCTTCAAACGCGGCCCAGAAACCGATGAAGGGTCCGAAGGAAAACGGAAAGAACAGACGATCCCACGACTGCAGTCCGGCGAGCGTATAAATCTGCCGCCAGCACTCCATGAACCAGTCCCAGCTTTCCTGAGTGTCCATCCAGCGCACAGGACGTCCGGTTGTGCCCGACGTCTGATGCAGCCGCCGATAGCGTGTGGAGGGATAGGACAGATTTGAACCGTATGGCGGCTGCTCCGACTGGTTCGCGACCAATTCCTGCTTCGTGGTCAGCGGCAGTTTCGCCAGGTCTTCAAGACCCCGAACTGCGGCGACTTCGATTCCCGCCGCCTGCAGCTTTGAAGTCCAGAACCGATTGCGCGGAATGATCGTCTGCAGCATCTCCACCAGCCGCTGCGACTGCAAGGCTTCAATCTGCGACCGGTCTTTCCAGATCGTCTCAATATTGATGGTCACGAGAATTCAAATCCAAACAAAAGTGGCGTCATGTCGGCGGCAGGATACGTCTGATATGTGGTTCCAGTGCCAACTTTCAAGACGGTCGAAACCCGGAGGATATCAGGAGAAAGGAACTCAAGAAACCAGCATTCAGGAATTACGGCGGGAAGGAGTTCCGGAGAGGCTTGTCTCGACACAAAACGCTCGACTTCTGTAAGTTCGGAAGGAAATTCTCGACACCAAGCCCAGATTCTGGAACAATCACCATCGAAATACTTATCCGATCAGCTTCAGTCGCCCAGACAGAGACAAGCACGATGAGCACGGTACGAATCAATGAGGCAATTTCGGTCGCGGACTATCTGGCCGGAGAACTCGTTTCTTCTGTCAAGCATGAATACATCGCGGGAGCAGTCTTTGCGATGGTTGGTGCCAGGAATGCCCATAATATCATTGCTGTGAACGCACTCCTGGCATTTGGGACTCGCCTGAAAGGTACTGCGTGTCGCCCGTTCAATTCGGACACGAAGATCCGGATACGGATGAAAGACCATATCCGGTTTTACTACCCGGACATGTCCGTTGTCTGTCAGCCAAACGCTTTGTCGGAGACATTCCAGGACCAGCCAGTGGTGATTGTTGAAGTCCTCTCCGAAAGCACGCGCCGCCTTGATGATGGTGAGAAACGCGACGCCTATTTCACGATTCCATCGTTAACACACTACATCCTGCTTGAACAGGACAGCATTGTGGCTGTCGTTTATCAGCGTGCCGATCAGGATTTTGAGCGTCAGGAATTCACGAGTCTCGACGATGTGATTACGCTGAACAGCCTGAGTGTGAGTCTGCCACTTCGGGATCTCTACGACGGCGTTGTGTCGCAGTAAACAGCGATAACCACATCGGCAGATTCTGCGCGTTTGTGCGACGTCA
>JAYTAK010001479.1:0-5272 GCA_043737515.1 Candidatus Kuenenia sp.
CCGGGACGATGCTGCCGGAGCAGACAATCGTGATTCAAGGATCACAGATCATCCATGTGACCGGGAAAGACAGTGTTCCCGACATCCCTGCCGATGCAACAAGAATCGACGGGCGAGGAAAATTCGCGCTGCCGGGACTGATCGACGCTCACGTGCATGTCGTGCATGTCCTCGACTTCGCGCATGTCACGGGCGATGAAGTTTTGCCGCTCTACCTTGCGGCTGGCGTCACTTCGATTCGCAGTACCGGAGACGAAGTTGTCGCAGCCACGCTTGTCGCACGATTTGCCGCAGCGCATCCGGAGTTCTGCCCGCGTGTCTTCACCTGCAGTCCGCTGCTCGATGCGGACCCTCCGATACATCGCGATGTCGGTCGTGCCGTAACTGATCCGACCAGAGTGCCGGAGCTGTTTGACGACCTTGAGCGATGGGACATCACGACGGTGAAAATCTACGCCGGAACATCGCGCCCGATCGGCCGTGCGATTATCGACGAGAGCCATCGCCGAGGACTGTTTGTGACGGCTCACCTTGGCAATTACTCTGCGCAGGATGCAGTGGCCGATGGCGTCGATGGTCTGGAACATATCTGGTCGGTGTTCAACTATGTGATCCCGCCGGAGGTGACCGGTCAGCCTGGCCATCGCGGGCAACTGGATCTCAACAACCCGCTTTGTGAATCGCTGGTGGCGGAGCTGGCTCAGCGTAAAACTTTCGTAGATCCGACGCTGGCCGTCTTTCGAAACATGATTCTGCTGCCCGATGTGACTGAGGTCCACGATCATCCTGATAACGTACTCGTCCCGAAACGGCTGCGCGAATTCTGGCCGGTCTATCTGCAGCGAACCGGCTGTCCACAGGGCGGATCACTGGAAGATCGCCGCCGTGAATTCGCAAAGTTTCAAGAGCTGACCGGCAAGCTCTACCGTGCTGGAGTGCCGTTGCTGGTTGGCACAGATTCGCCCGAACCGCAGGTGACGCCGGGCTTCGCGTTGCATCAGGAACTCGAAATGCTGGTCGAATCAGGATTGCCACCGGCAGCGGCATTGACTGCGGCAACAT
Organism: Candidatus Kuenenia sp.; assembly: GCA_043737515.1. Lineage (GTDB taxonomy): Bacteria > Planctomycetota > Planctomycetia > Planctomycetales > Planctomycetaceae > SXXK01. The sequence goes on from JAYTAK010001479.1 coordinate 1,063, forward strand.
TGACCAACGCGACGGTACTTCGCGAACAGGAGCGCCTTGGATCAATCGCGGCAGGCAAGACCGCCGACATACTGCTGCTGACGAAGAATCCGCTCGACGATATTCGGCACACTCGAACTATCGAGGTCGTGATTCACCACGGGCTGATTTGTCGCCCGGATGAGCTGCTGAAGAAGGTTCCGTCTGAATAATGGACACCCTACAGCCCGGCAACTTTACGAACCGGACACAACGAAACTCTGATCTTTGTGCCGTTTTTGGCGGTTCGGTAACCAGGGACTGACGCGAACAGCCGGACAGAAACAAAGCAGCAATTTGCTGAAATAAACAGCAATAGATTGGCAAATCGTTGAGTATGCTGTGAAATGATGTCGGCAGGAACAGTGTTCAAGTAACTGATCGGTTGGAGTCAAATCATGAGATCGCGCGTAATTCTGAATGGGTTGGTGCTTTCGTTCGTTATCGCTCTGTCGTCTGCGTGTGCAGCATTCGCGGCAGAACCGTCAGCCGCCGATCAGATGGCGGCAGCGGTGGAGTCGTGGCGCAGCGGTGATCTCGACGGAGCGCATGGGCAGTTGACGCACATGATTGAAGCGGGCACTCGGGACGCACGTGCGTACTATTACCGCGCGTTGATTTCTGAGCAGCTCGGTTCCGATTCGGAAACGGATTTGAAAGCCGCTGCCAAACTGGAAGCGGAAACGACATCGACGCGACTGGTCAATCGAGCGCTGGAGAATGTGCAGGGAGCGACTCGGGCAAAGATTGAAAAGTACCGCGCGGAAGCACGAGCGAAACTCAAAGCGGATCCAAAAGCGGAAGCTGGTAAAGCACTGTACCGGGAAGGAATCGAGGCCTGGAAGGCTCATGATTCAGCGACCGCACTTGCCAAATTTGACACGGTGATCAAAGACGGCAGCCCAGATGCACGCGTCTTCTATCTGCGTGGTGTCGTGCTGGCGGAAATGGGTGAGACGGACGCAGCGCAACGTGCGTTTGCTGAAGGCCTGACACATGAAAAAACCGCGAAGGATATCGAACTTGTTAATCTGGCTCTGACGGATGTCCAGGGTGGCATTCGCCAGATGATTGAAGAGCAGACGACTGTCGAGATCGATGGCAGTGTCGTATCTCGTCAAGCCGCGCATCGCATCATTCGGCGGATGAATTCGATGTCGCAGGAAGAGCGTCTGGCTGAAGCCGGTGCCGCTGCGGCTCGTGAGGCCGAACGCGAACAAGCCGCTGCAGCCGCCCGACAACAGAAAGCGGCGGAAGCCATTCTGGCCGAGAACAAGGCAAAGATGGATGCGGAGGAACTACTGAACGCTCCGCAGACACCAACCACAGATCTGCTGGCTGCAGCAGATGCACCAAAAAAGGCCGAGGTTCCTGTGGTGACGCCGGACGCCGATGCCCCGGCGACGGCTGAAGCACCTGATTCCCCGGCGTCGCGCAATCCGTTCCTCGGTGGTAAGCCTGCCGTACCCGGTTCTTCAGGATCTCGCGCCACAGGAGCACCGATTGACACGTCGTACCTTCCGGTCGATGCGGACTTCGTATTCTATGCCCGACCAGCCGATGTCCTTGCCAGCGGTTTTGTCGCACCCATGAAGGGCACTCCGGACTTCGAAAAAGCCATGACCGAAATGACGGCACAGGCGGGCTTTAACGCGAATGATGTTGAATCGGTGACATCCGGCATCAGCAATTTTATGGCAAGTATGATGCAGATAGGAGTGCTGGCGAGCAGCGGTCAGGACCCGACGGCAATGGCGCAGAATATGTTCAGTGGCGGCAATGCCGTCAGTGTCCTGCGAACAAACAAGGATATTGAACTGGCGACTCTCATTGCCGCCAGCAAAGGCGTGGAGTCATCCTTCGATGGCACGACGTTTTATCTGATCGACAGCCAGCAACCCAATCAGCCGCAGGTCGCAATGTATCCGGTCGATGCACGAACCTACATTTTTGGCGTGGAAAAGGCGATTCAGACGGCGATCACCAACGGTGCGGGCGAAGCGACGAACGAGCAGTTCAGCTTTGTGTCGAATGGCAGTCCGTTCGTGATGGCGTTTTCCAGCCCGCTGTTGGCTGGAATGAGTGGTTCGATTCCGGACGCTCCGGCCGACGCACCGCCGATGCTGAATCAGATTGTTCAGGCCGTGCGGGGAAAAATCGCCGGCGTGGCAATCACGATGGATTTCGCCAGCAATCTGGATCTGAAAATCGTTGTGAATCTGACAGAACCTGAGGCTGCCGTCGAAGTTCAGGCACCGCTGGAGCAAGGACTGGCGTTGGCCAAACAGATGTACCCCATGGCCGCTGCTCAGATGGTTCCTCAACCGCTGCAGGCACCGGTCAACCAAATGGTCAGTAGTCTTAGCGCATCGCACGCAGGATCCGTTGCCACAATTTCAGTCACGGTTCCTGGTCAGCTCGTCAGTATTCTGAAGGACAACCCTGCGATTCTTCAGGGAGCAATGCCGATGGGACCGGGCGGGCCAGGCGGACCAGGTTTCCCCGGTGGCCCAGGCATCCCCGGTGGGCCAGGCGTCCCCGGCGGACCTGCCGGACCCGGTGTACCACGAACATTGCAGCCACCACCGCCACAGTAGAATCTACCTTCCGCGGTTATGGTTGGCACCTTCGTTTAACCGCGTGGGCAACGCCCCGCGCTTCGAATTTGAAATTTGAGATTTCAAATAGAACAATTGCGGCCCGCTGGGCACGCGGTTAAACGAGTCAATGCCAACCGCGTACGGCAGAGACATGCGGACTGTTGTGATCATCCGCGTAAAAAATGGGCACCGGCATGATACCGGTGCCGCGAGGGGACGCATCAACCTGAACCAGAAAGGAGAGAGAGAGGAGGGGAGAGAGGGGAGAATTCAATAACCGCCGCCGGGGAGACGGCACTCCGTTTCATGTTGTCGCCGCGATGCCTCGCTGGATTCTTTCTTTCCAACAACTACGCATTTTGCGCGCATCTTTTCGACCGTTGTTCTTTGGGATTTCGGACTTCGGATTTCGGATTTGCGGCTTCGCCGCGCCAGGATGTTGGTTGAAAAAGGTGTCTGGAACTCTCCGGCATCAGGTTCTTCTCGTACTACTAACAGTTGATTTCTTGTGATGCCGCGAAGATTATCAGCTTGCTCTCAACAGACGGTGGGGCGGGTGCGACAAGAAAATTGGTGACATCATGGCAAAATCGTCAGTCACCACTCTTCCGTCGCATGGCCGAAGACATGCTCCTGCGGAATCTGGCACAAAGGATCGTCGATTCCTACACTTCTGCTCAGCGCGGCTAAGGACGAGATGTTTGTTCGTTTAACGGCAAGCCGCAGGCGTCAACAAGCTCAGGCGACCGGCGCGTGAGTGTCTATGTTCCGGCGGAACTTCGTTCGAAAACTTGCGTAAACCAGTTGCATCCGGTATGGTTTGAACCAAAAAACTACGACAACTCTGCAAAGACAAAGAATGAGCTGTAAAACCGCACAATCGCGTGGTATAACCGCTCATCATGAACACTCTTGCATTACTGCTGTCGTCGGGTGTCAAAGCGGAATTGTTCCGGCTGTTGTTTGGTCTGAACGATCAGGAGTTGCACGTCCGAGAGTTGGAACGACAGTCTGGGTTTGCTTTGTCAACCGTGCGTCAAGAATTGAAGAACCTGGAGAAGCTCGGACTGGTGCAAATTCGTGTCAGTGGCAATCGCACTTACTTCCGAGGCAACCGCTGTCATCCGTTGTATCCCGAGATTCGAAGTCTGGTGCTGAAGACCGCCGGATTGGCCGATGTGCTCCGAGGAGCAATCGGGATAGATTCCGTCAGGCTGGCCTTTGTGTTCGGTTCCGTGGCGAGTGGAAACGAGACGTGCGAGAGCGATATCGGTCTGATGGTGATTGGTCCCATTTCGCTCAGAGCACTTGTGGGACGCCTGGCTGGGGTTTCAGGGAAAGTGGGTCGGGAGCTGAATCCGAGCGTGATGTCCGAAGCCGAATTCCGCAAACGCAGTCGTACCGGAGATCATTTTGTTTCGACGGTTCTGGCAGCTCCGAAGCTGTTCGTGATCGGAGACGCGGATGACTTTGACGCAATGGGAAAAGAACGGCTGGATTCGTCCGCAACGAACTAGTGCCTTGTCAAGCCAACGAATTGGGGTGGAGTCTGTAGGCCGGACCAAGCGAATCGCCGTTCCGGCAATTACCAG
>JAYTAK010001480.1:0-2273 GCA_043737515.1 Candidatus Kuenenia sp.
CGAGTACGAGTACCGCCGACGGCTGAGTACGAGTACGAAAAACAGGGGTTTGACACCGATTTCGAATGAGAGAAACCCAAAGAGCGCAACTTCAAAAGCCAACGGCGAGGCCGTTTTTCGTGCCATCCGCCTCGCCGTTGGCGTCGGGTTAAACAGGCACCCTCCAAATACCGCATTATGAAATCACTCTCACCGAAATACGTCTCATGACTTCGATCTTTCGTCCGGCCATCGACCGTATGGCTGGCTATACTCCCGGTGAGCAGCCTCAGGACGGCGGCTGGGTCAAACTGAATACCAATGAAAACCCGTATCCGCCGTCACCTAAAGTCGTCGAAGCCATTCGCCGGGCTGCGGAAGGACGCTTAAACGTTTATCCCGATCCGCACGCAACCGGATTTCGCAAGGTCGCCGCAAAGCTGTTCAATGTCGATCCTGACTGGATTCTTCCCGCCAACGGCAGCGATGAAAATCTCACTGTGATCACGCGGTCCTTCTGCGACGCCAACGACACAATCGCGTATCCGTATCCCAGCTATGTGCTCTACGAATCGCTCGCCCAGATTCAGGGCTGCAGCGTTGTGCGGTTGAAGCTGAATTCGGACTGGCAATGGAATCCTGCCGACGCCGCGAGACTGCGGCAAAGTGTCCGCGTGTTTTATGTTCCCAGTCCGAATTCGCCCACAGGGAACGTGTGGTCCGCTGAACAGCTCAGCCAGTTGCTGCCCGACCGTGGTGTTCTGGTGCTGGATGAAGCGTACGGAGATTTCTGCCGCGTGCCTCATCGCGGTGAACTGTTGCGCAACGATCATTTCGACGGTCGCCTGATCGTGACGCGGACTTTCAGCAAGTCGTACAGCCTGGCCGGCATTCGATTCGGATTTGCACTGGCTCATCCGGATCTGATCAGTGGCATGACGAAAGTCAAAGACAGCTACAACTGCGACGCCGTCGCGATCGCAGCAGCCACGGCGGCCCTGGAAGATCAGGACTGGATGCTGCAGAATCGGGCGAAGATTCTGGCCACACGCGACCGACTTGCGGCGGCACTGCTAACGTACGGTTTTCGAGTCCACCCCAGTGAGGCAAATTTCCTGTGGTCGACACACGCAAACGGGAAACATCGCGAACTTTACGAACAACTCAAGCAGCGAAAAATTCTGATTCGTTACATGAAATTTCCGGATGCACTGCCCGATGGTGGAACCCTGGACGGCTTGCGAATCACCATCGGGACGGATTCGGAAATCGATCGCGTCCTCGAAGTGATGGCCGATGTCGTCCAAAGTGTCTCCTGACAATCGCGATTGTGCCGAATTTGACGGACTTGTCGCATCAAGCCTGGCTCAGTATTGAATGCCTGATCGACTTCCGTTCGATTCTGGCGGTTCGCAGCGCAAGATTAGACGTGGGATAAGCTTCCAGCTTGTCGTCCTAAGCTGACAAGCTGGAAGCTTATCGTCCGAGGCTGACAAGCTGGAAGCTTATCCCACGATTACAAGACTCATCCCGACGGTTTGTCGTCCATTCCCTTTGGCTCCCCCTCAATGATTCGTTCTGCATCCATCACGCGCAACACTGCGGAAACTCAGATTGAACTGTCGCTCAACCTCGACGGCAGTGGCAAGTCAGAAATATCGACGGGCGTCGGTTTCTTTGACCACATGCTGACTCTGTTCGCGCGGCACGGGTTGTTTGATCTGACGGTGAAAGCCAGCGGTGATCTGCATGTGGATCACCATCACACGGTGGAAGATGTCGGAATCTGTCTGGGACGCTGCCTGAATCAAGCCGTGGGTGACAAGAAGGGAATCTGTCGCTACGGACATTCGACTCTGCCGATGGAAGAAACGCTCGTGACGTCCGCCGTCGATCTGAGCGGTCGGATGGCGTTTGTGTACCACGTCAAATTCCTGACGGAAAAGATCGGCGAATTTGATACACAGTTGGTTCAGGAATTCTGGACGGCTGTTTCCAGTAACGCTCTGATGAATCTGCACCTCCTGCTGCATCACGGGTCAAACAGTCATCATGTGGCTGAAGCTGTTTTCAAGTCAACCGCCCGCGCACTTCGCATGGCAGTGAGCATCGATCCTCGGCAGCCTGGTGTGCCAAGCTCCAAGGGCACACTGGACGGTTAGAGGTGTTTGACGGTCGTATGCTTGTTGTAGGATGGACATTCATGTCTGTCTTCTGGCCATGAATCCGTTGAAGTGAACGTTACAGTCGCTTGATGATCTTTCGGCTGCAAAAAGCGTTTTTGGTAAGAACTC
>JAYTAK010001481.1:0-5268 GCA_043737515.1 Candidatus Kuenenia sp.
GACTGCGTTCCGGAGCGGCCGGAAACAATCTTCGCCCGCGATTTTCTTTGACCAGATGTTCGTAGTCGTCCTGAAACTCAAAACCGAGCAACGAAAGCTGAAACCCGTTTTGTCCGCCACCCGCCTTCGCGTGACAGACGCCCGCGTTGCACCCTGCCTTTGTCAGCACCGGCATGACGTCGTTGACAAAGCTGACGGCAGGAAATTCTTCGCCGCCCGAGGCCGGTCGAAACAGAATCAGCACCGCAACAGCGGAAAGCCACAGCTTACGCAGTTCGTCGTGCGGGATCAGGTTGTGTTGTGATAAGGCCATACGTCTACCGATTTTAGGCCGTGAGGAAGGATGCGACGGGTAGGGAGTTTGTCGCACTGATATGGTGGGAATCCGCCGGATTGAACCCGTCGGACAAATCCATTTTAGGTCGAAAGCGTGCCAGACGTCCATCTTCAAACCGAAATTGGAAGCATGAGCTGGAAAGCCCAACCGTGAGAATCGTCACTGAAGGCCCGCCCGATGCAAAAACGCCGGAATGCATCCTGGCCTACGACGTCGCTTCCATGCGGGGTCGTCCCCATGGAGCGGAGATCATCAACAGTCAGGAAGCTCAGAAAGCGTTTTCGCCACTGCGGGAGCTTGCCTCCGTAGAGCGATGATCAACGGAATCACGGCTCCATGCGGACAAGCCGCAATGGTGGCCATGTGCCCTTTCCGGGCATTGGCTGGTCTTGATCAGTGCTCGAAGGGGGCGAGCCCCATCGTGGCCTCATCATGTAACCGTTGGAACGGATTCACTCAAATGAGCATCAATCTTCCCCGCATCCGTCACAACCGTCCAACGCCAATGACCAAAGTTGCCACAACCATTGATCGCGCGAACCCATTCATCGAGAAATCGATGCTTGGCACGAGTTTCGTCGGTCTCCTGACCTTTGACTTCCACAATCACCATCGTGCCATCCTGCAGCGCCACAAGGAAGTCCGGTCGATACTTGCGAACGACACCACGGAAGACGTAAAGAATCTCAAAGCCCAAATGATCATTCTTCACCCAGCGATCGACGAGCTGTGAATTCTCCAGATAGTACGCTTCAGACGCTTCCCAGCGACTGTCGTACACGACCACACTGATATGCGACTTTGTCGTTCGTTCGCATGGCCTTGCCGTATACCACGGCCTCATGTCCGCAGTACTCAGCAACGGACGATGGGTGTCAAAAACGGGTTGCAGCTTTGTCGTGTTCTCGAACCGGATCGCTTCCCAGATATGCTGCGCGATTCTGTTCATATTCAGAATCAGCAGCACGCGCCGCTTCAAATTATCGTGATCGTGGGCCGCATTCTTCGATCGAATCCGATCTGACAGCAGCACTTTTTCGACCAGCAGAATCACCTGCGAAAGCAGTGAATCGCGAGTTCCGCTCCAGCCTGGCTGCATCTGATCAAACACATCGCGAGCCATCTTGAAGATGACCGTTTGCAGCCGATGTCGCTTACCCAGCTCGATCAAATCAATCTCCGACAAGGCATCCATGTTCGGCTTGCCTTCAAGAATCGCGGCCAGTTCCGCATGAGTCGGCGTGTCCTGCGGATTGAGTTCCAGCACGGGAACCTTGTCCAGATCCAGATGCAGCACCGGCGAATAAACGTGCTCGATCCGAATGACATTGGGCCACGACATGCCAAACGATTGCTCGCGATCAGTCAACGGCTCGACGATTGTCTTCGGCTTGGGCGGCGGCGGTGGCGCGTCGTCACCTTCCTCGTGTGGCAGGAATGTAAACGGGACGCCGAAGACGTTGACATACTCCGCCTCGAACTGCCCCGTTTCTGGATTGATGTCATACGACGTCCGTCGCAGGCCACGACCGACGACCTGCTCACACAGTAACTGGCTTGAAAACGCACGCAGTCCCATCACATGCGTAACGGTCTTCGCATCCCAGCCTTCGGACAACATCCCGACGGAGATCACGTTCTGAATTCGCTCACCCGGCTTCCCGACTTGTCCGACCGTATCAACCTGCTGGCGAAGAAACTCCGCCTGTTGCTGTTTCGTGAGCGCCTTTACAGGAGCATCGTCGTCATCGTCATCGTCACTTTCCGATGTGGCCCTCAACGGAACGGCCTGCTCCTGCGACTCCGCTTTGCCCAGGACGCTGGAATCGATATGCAACGTGTGTTCGGCGATACACAGTTCAGGAATATGAATTCTCTCGTGATCAAAAGCGTATTTAATCCGAGCCGCCGTCTCCGTTCGATTGGCAACGGTGATCAACACGGGCGGCACAGGATGCCCGGCCTTTTCCCAATCGTTTCGAGTTTCCAGCCAGTCCTGACCAAGCAGCATATAAGCCTGCGTGACGATGTCCGGAAGTGGCTCGTGCGGAAGTGCCTTGCGATTGAAATCTACCTGCACATCGTCATCGCGATAAAGGTGATAAAAACGGCTCTTGTAATCCGGATCCAAACGACCGTTGTCGCGCACGACGACTCGCGGAGTCTTGACCAGCCCGGATTCAATGGCATCGTTCAAGCCGAAATCGCTGATAATCCAGGCGAACAAGGCATCTTCGCTGCTGCTCCGACCGGACGGAATGTAGGGCGTTGCGGAAAAGTCGAAGCACTGCTGCACGCCGCGAGCCCGATGGATGCGATCCAGTCCGTCAATCCACTTTGTAGCCACGTCGATATCTTCTTTGGCTACGCCTTTGACGCTCGACCCTGCCGGAACCCGCCACGCATGATGAGCCTCATCATTCAGCACAATCACATTCCGTGCCGACGCCATTTCGCCAAGCACTTCCCGAACATACGCTTCGTCGCTCTTCGCCCCGCGTTTATCGACACTCCGGCGGCGCGCGATCTGTTCGTCGGTATCCCAACCCAGCTTGTGCCAGTTGTGAATCACAATCCTGGTCTGTCGCAACTTGTCATACAAAGCGGGTGGCACGATCTGAAACAAATCGAAATAGTTGCCCGGCGAATCCGGGACGAGCACCGCCAGGCGATTCCTCACGGTCAATCCTGGAGCAATCGCAAGAACGTGTTTTGAAAACCGTGGGTCTTGTGCGTAGGTGACTTTATTCAAAACCTGCCAGGCGATCACCATCGCCATGACGATCGTCTTGCCACTGCCCGTCGCCATCTTCGCGCACCAGCGGGAAAAAGGTCCGCCGTCGCCGGGAATTTCAATGCCCTGCCTTTCGGCTGCAGGAGCCTCTGTCAGCCAGATCAGCGTTTCGATCGCTTCCATCTGGCAGAAGAAGAACCGCATTCCTTCGCGTTGATTCGGATCGTGCCAATGCTCCAGCAATCGCCGAGTGATCCCCGTGGCCCCTGGATAATTGGCTTCCCGCCAGGCTTTGACGCGAGGTCGAATCTGATTGACCAGATCGAGTTCGATAAACTGCCCCGGATCATTGAAACCCTGTGCATCCGGAGTGGCCACAATGTACCCAGCCGGTCGCCGTCCGTCGATCTGGGTAAAGACCATGTGCTTCCGGTCGTAGCTCCAGTACTTCGATGGCTCCGCGAAAGGTGCGTTCAGGATCAGATCGCCGGCACCGAGACGGGCTTTGTTCTTTGGCATTCTTGCTTCCGTTATTGTTCACGTTTCGCACCTCGCCTCCACGCGGGCTCGTCCCCGTGGAGCGGAGATCATAACCAGACCGCCATTCAAAACAACTTCGTCACGACGGGGCTCGCCCCCGTTGAACGCTGATCACCACCAGCATGTCGCGCCCAAAAGAATCCGCCACCATGCGGCTTGTCCGCGTGGAGCGCTGATCAACAGCCACCGCCGCCTGCATGTGATCATGGCCCAGCGGGGACGAGCCCCGCCGTGGCCGAACCGTTATTTTCTAAATCGTCATCTGGTTTTGATCATGGGCTCGATGGGGGCGAGCCCCATCGTGGCCACACTGTACTCGATTTCCGCCGTCGCCTCCACGCGGGCTCGTCCCCGTGGAGCGGAGATCATAACCAGACCGCCATTCAAAACAACTTCGTCACGACGGGGCTCGCCCCCGTCGAACGCTGATCACAACCAGCATGTCCCCGCCCAAAACGAATCCGCCACCATGCGGCTCGCCCGCATGGTGCGATGATCAACAGCCAACGCCGTCTGCATGTGATCATGGCCCAGCGGGGACGAGCCCCGCCGTGGCCGAACGCTAACTCGGAAATCGTCATCTGGTCTTGATCATGGGCTCGATGGGGGCGAGCCCCATCGTGGCCAGACTGTTCACGTTTCACACCGTCGCCTCCACGCGGGCTCGACCCCGTGGAGCGGAGATCACAACCAGACCACCTCAAAAAAAACTTTTCAAAACGCCTTATTCGTATACTCACCAACGGTCCCCACAAAACCACCGAATTGATACACCGGCTTCATCCCGTGGGCAAAGGCAAGGTTGTTCATAAAACCCAAAGCGACGTCCTCAGGAGAAACATCAAACGGGCAACCCAACAGAACATGCACATGATCTGACAGAATCCCGGCTCTTGCCAGTCGATACGACTTCTTCGTTGCAACAGCCAGCACCATCGACTTCATTCGCGACAAAACTTCGTGCCGTATTTCATTCCACCGTTCGCGATGAACGAAGACCAGATGCAGGTTATACCAGAACACGCCGTGAGACGTTTTCTGCATCTGCGACAAATCCACTTCCTCACAAACGATCTGATACTGCTCCAGTCTGGCCTGGACATTCGGGTCAGCCATTGTGTGATGACCCAGTTGATCGGCAACGTAGTTTTCGACGGACTCTCGCGTTGCGTTACCGATGCTGCGAATAGAAAAGTTCCCCTTGAACGGCTTGGGCTTTCGTTCTCGAATCAGATGATACAAGCGACCTTTCGTTCGCTGGACGATTGCTGCAGGGGCGACATGGGGCAGAGTGCTGATGGCGAATTGACTGGTTTGTGAATCAGAGAAATGATGCGACAGAATTCGGATTCCATCCGGTTCGAGGTCCGTGCCGAGCTGCGATGCCCATTCGCTGTTCGGTTCAGGTTCCCTCCAGAAGATGCTGAGCGACCACTGCAGCGGTGCTGAAAACCGGCAGTTGTCTTTCGTGTAGATTGGCGTGAGGTCCGGCATGGCTGCGTTGATCTGGTTGTGATCATGGCCCAGCGGGGGCGAGCCCCAATGGCGTGGACTTAAGGAATTCCAAAGGCGAGCGGGGGACGTAAGTCCCCTGATTTGCTCGGGTTCGCGACGAATATCAGGGGATTGACATCCCCCGCTCGCCTAAGTCCACGCC
>JAYTAK010001482.1:0-5266 GCA_043737515.1 Candidatus Kuenenia sp.
GATCGTGTGGTTCCCAGGTCGATGCCGACGGCAACTTGATTTCCCGCGATGGCCAATTCTGAACTTCCAATGGTGCTTCAAAAAATGCAGACTCAGGCAGTCAGCATCCGTTTGGACAGGTAATTGTAATTTCGACAGTTGATCCTGCGGCAGAATGCCGCGGTGAGACAGGATTTCGGGGCCCGCATTGCGTATACGTCTTTCTCAGACAAACTGTGCGTCAAAAAACGTTCAGTCTCCTTTCCAGTGTACATAAATGTAGCCGAATTCAAGCGCGATGCCAGGGAATAGCGAGTTTTGGACGTGCTCCGCCAGTCGCTGCCTGCATTGACGTGCTTTGTCACTGTCAAGGAGTCGGCTGATCCGGCACCTCGGTATTTGCGCCGAGCATTTCCAGAAAGGCACTCTTCATGCGTTCGACGGCAGCCTGCAAGGGACCTGGCATGGTGGCTCCGGATGCCAGTTTGTGGCCGCCTCCGCCGAATTGCTCCGCCACGGCGGCAACGTTGTGGGGCACTCGACTGCGGAGGCTGAATTTGATTTGGCCCGTCTGAAGTTCTACCGCCACAAAGGCCGCTTCTGCACCGCCCACCGTCAGACAGACATTAACCAGTCCTTCGGTATCGGAAGGAACAGCGCCGGTTTCGGCCATGTCCTTGCCGTCAGCGTAGATCCATGCAAGGCGACCTTCGGCTTCAACCTGCGTCCGCGCCAGCACGCGGCCACCGAGACGCACTCGTGAAAGCGATGATTGTTCGTGGACAAGGTTGTAAACATAGTGCGGGATCGCGCCGAGATCCAGCAGCCGGGCCACGATCCGCATCGTCCGCGCTGAGGTGGATGGAAATCGGAACCAGCCCGTATCCGTGGCAATTGCGGCATACAGCCAATTTGCGACTTCGGGATCGAACGTCACGCCGAATTCTTCACCGATCTCACAAATCAGTTCACCGGTCGCTGCCGATGCGACATCCTTCAGCTCCAGCGCGTGCAACTGATCTGAACTGACGTGATGATCAATGACGACGCGTTTGGCCGGAGACGCCTGAATGAAATCGGCCATCGAACCAAGTTGCTGCCACGCACTGGTGTCAACGATAATGACGACATCGTGCTGAGGAATCGTCGCCTTGGTGACGGTATCATTCAGTTTCAGAATCACGCCCGGCGGATTCATAAACTGCAGATTCGCCGGCGGTGCAGACGCATTAACGATCGTCACTTTCTTACCCAGCGCCTGCAGAATCGCTCTCATTCCCAGCTCGGAACCGAGAGCATCCGCATCCGGGCGGACGTGACTGGAAATCAAAAACGACTCATTCTCGTCAATCACCGTTTTCAAAGGTGTCCAGTCCATCGCCGACACAGATCACTCCACTCTTCAAACTGTATTGAACTGAATTGACAGATTCGCCCTCATGGCAGGTTTTGCCATCATGAGCGCGCCAATCGTTCATCGTCGGAAAATCATGCCGGACTTGCAAGTTCCGCCACGGCTCAAAAAACTGAACCCGGTTAAATTCCGGTATTGCGACCTGCTCCTCGCCGCAGCCGAACGGGCCGCGTTTTTGAAGTGCGGTGGCTCGACACCGCTTTGGAATGTTGCGGAGCGACCTTCTTTTCTTTTGACGGCACCTACCGGAATCGTCATCGCCGATGCGGGCGGATCGTACCCAGGGAAAGAAAGCGGCTCCACCGCGGACCAAAGCGGTGTCGAGCCACCGCACTCCAAAGACTACTCGGCCTTTGCAGGTTCCGGGTGAGCCCCACCTTCCGCGTGTTTTACCTGCTCTGCGCGGTACTTTTCGTATTCGCTGACTTCTTTCGCCCAGCGCGTGACCTGGGGCGCGGTTGGTGTGTAGTACGACGCACCGACGTCGGGGAACAACGCCAGTGGCAGACCAATGGCGAGAATGGTGGTGGGGGCGAGCAGGACGAATTTCCAGTTGCCTTCGAACTTCAAGTGCATGAAAAACATCATGACGCAAAGTGCTTTGGTAATGGCGACCGCCATCACGAGGACGATCGTGATCGGCTTGCTCATATGGATGACGTCGAAGATTACTGACAACGCGGTGCAAACACACAGTACGAAAAAGATCGCCAGGTAATTCACATGATGCGTATCGTGAGCATGGTCGTCTGAGTGAGCAACGTGGCCGGCAGGAGCATCGTGAGACATCGAAGAACCCAATCAAAAAACAAACTACGGACAACGACCGAGAAACAACCCCGCGATTCAAGGAGCGGATCTCAGATGATGTACAGCATCGGAAACAGGAAGATCCAGACCAAGTCGACAAAGTGCCAGTACAGACCGCTGTTCTCGACAAAGTCTGTCCATTTTTCGTTCAGCTTGCTGCCTTGCCGCAGAACCAGCCAGAACAGAATCATGCCCACCACGACGTGGATCGCGTGAAAGCCGGTCATCAGGAAGTAGGTGGACGCAAAGATATTCCCGTACACAACAGGCTGCGGTTCGAAGACACCTTTGGTCACGTAGTCACCGTAGTCCTTGTGTTCTTTCATTTCTTCGAGCCACGCCGTCACTTCGGCATATTCAAGTTCCGGCAACTTATCGCCCTCTTTGAGTGCGCCGCGGGCAGCGAGGTACTCAGGTCCGATAGCGGGAACTTTCCGCGAGACGTTAGCGACAATGTGCTGATGCAGGTTCATCCACTCCTTGAACAGTTCGGCATCGACCGGGGCGGATTCCTTGAGAGCTGCAAACGTTCCTTCACTCACGCCTTCAGGCTTCGCGGCTGTTGGCAATCCGGCGATCTGGTTGACGAGGTTCACAATATCGTCGGGACGGTCAGTTGCCACGGCACCGCTGCTGGTGTATTCGGCGAATCGATCGCGAACCACGATCTCCAGTTCGCGACTGGCTTTCTTCACGGCCTGGGATGAGGTTTCAGCAATATGCCCCGGCAGAATGTCGTTCGAAATCTTCCCGTAGTACTCAATCGACTTTATCCCAAGGAATACAAATGCCAGCAACATTGTGCCGAGCAGAAATGTTCGGGCTTTGGCAAAATTCTTTTGAGCCATGGCTTCGTGAGCCACAACCACGAGATAACTGGATACGATCAGCACGAACGTGTTTAAGCCTCCAAGGAACACATTGATATGTGTGACGTGTGTGTCCGTCGGCCAGCCCTTCGATCCGATTCTCAGGACGATGTACGACCCGATGAACGCGGTGAAGAACATGATTTCCGTGCCCAGAAACAGCCACAGTCCGAGTTTTGAATTCGGAATGGGAATCCCCATCTTCAGGGCGGTTGGTTTTGCAGTGTGTGACATAGCGTTCAGGTGAATTCGAAAAAGACAACTCCGAAAAGGGGTCTGACCCTCTCCGCTAAGAATAGAAACACCAACATCATCAACGTGTCTCCGAAGGGTCAGACCCCTTTTCGGAGAGCGACTCAGGAAACCAACCGCAGATAATCGGCCACCAGACACAGCAACAGGACTGGAAGACAGATCAGCGAACCAACCATTAACTGCCGGGCTCGTACGTTGGTCCGGTCCATCACAAACCGAATGGTCAACCACAGATAGCCGAGTGACAATACCAATGCAGCCGACATGTAACCTGGCCCGGCCAGTCCTGCGATTCGCGGCAGGCAACTGACTGGAACAAATGCCAATGCGTACGATAAAGCAATCCAGCCCGTGCGGACTCCGTTGTCACTGAATGACGGCAGCATTTTCAAGCCGGCTCGCTCGTAGTCGTCGCGATAAATCCAGCCGATCGCAAGGAAGTGTGGAAACTGCCAGACAAAAAAGACCGCGAACAATGCGAGCGCTTCCAGTCCAAATTCACCACCCGCCGCCAGCCAGCCCAGAACCGGCGGCATCGCACCGGGGACGGCACCGACCGTTGTACAAAGCGTGCTGATTCGCTTCAACGGCGTGTAGAGCAGGACATAAGTCAGCATTGTGCAGAATGCCGCCACACTGGTCGTGTGATTGACGAAGACCCACAAAAGGGCAGCACCGATTGCCGAGGCCACGATTCCAAACGCGGCACCTTCGAGACGCGAGATTCTTCCGCTGGCGACCGGGCGATCGGACGTGCGGTTCATCTGCTTGTCTGTCGCTGACTCCAGCACCTGATTCAGCACACTTGATGCGGCGACCAGACAACAGATACCGATCATCGCGATGCACACCACCGGCCAGGACATAACGATCGGTGATGCCAGCACAAAACCGGACAGCACAGCCGCCGCTGACATGATCATGATGCGGGGACGAGCCATCTGGCGGTAATCAGCGAATCGACCGATCAGTGTGGGCAGAATCCCGGATCTCGTGGCAACCAGGGAATGCGACAGGTTATCGGCCACCGGCGCGATCGTACTCATGCGACTGTCCCCCGATCGCCGATAGCTGGTAATTCGAACTGCAACCCAGCTAACTGCCTGGCTCTGTGCAGCAGTGCCAGCGATGTGGCCGCAACCACAGAACTGGAAAGCAGAAACATCCCCAACACGGTATGCATCGAACACGTCACGGTTTGACTCAGAGCCCCTTCAACAGCGACGTAACCTATCTGCTTCTGACCAAACGTCGTTACAAATGCGCCCCCACCCAGCATCAACTGTAGAAGCAGCGTGATCACCATCATCAATCCAGAAACTCGCAGCAGTCCGTTCTTTGACCGCATCAGGCCGAACGCTGCCAACGAGGCGCTGAGCGTAACTATCGCAGCACCGGCGAGATGTTCATCGAGCATCGTATGAAAATGTCGCAGCGCACCGCCCAGAACATACTGTCCCAGTATCATCAGGGGCGTCAGAGCCACCAGGGAGGCGAAGAGCGGGCCAATGCGGTCATCACGTTGCTGACGCCAGTCCGACCATCTTGCAGAACACATGAGGCGAAACACGACGCACAGAGTGAAGAACGCGGCTCCGGTGACACTGTGAAGCATGGCGAGGAGTTGTCGGTCCAGCAGCACACGAGCCCCACCCAAAGCGCCTTGTGCGATCACGGACAACAAGATCGCGGTCGTGAACCACTTCACCCAATTGCGGTCCAGGAAATAGCTGGTCAAAGCAAGGCACACGCTGACGAATCCGATCAGCATCCCGGCCAGGCGATGACCATGTTCCGTAAACTTTTCCGGGTCGGCCGCGAAGTCGCGGAACCAGGGGTATAGCAGCATGTTGTGCCCGTCCGACGACGGCCAGTCGGCAAACGCCATCCCGGCATTCAGCGTTGTGACAAGCGCACCCATGCTGATCGGAAGCAATGC
>JAYTAK010001483.1:0-12101 GCA_043737515.1 Candidatus Kuenenia sp.
TTCATCAGCGTTTCCGTGTGCCGTATTGCCATGCAGCTTCAATTCACGGAAGATTCGGTTGTCGGAGAGCAGCCATTTGAAGAGCTTGCGAATTTCTGAGGCATGGGTTGCTTTTGCCTTCTTCTGATGTCTCTTCAGTTTGATTGTGCCAGAATCTGGCCTTTTTCTAAAATCTCTCCTTTTTCGAAAACCCCGGTTTTTACCGTCTCAAAATCCTTCACGGCGTTGCCCTTCGTGGCGGAAACCCCCTCATTCCTCACCGCCCGAGCCGCCAACACCCAAAACACGTCAGCCTCGTCGTCAAAACTCTTCTCAGAAAAACAATACTCTCAACGTTTGCTGAGCAGCAGGACTTTCCCCGCCACGGACGAGTCCTCGGCGGCTTTGACAGCGTCCTGGATCTGGTCCAGCGTACAGGTTCGAGCGATCTCAGTGCTCAGCACACCTGCCTGGATCAGCTTTGTCAGTCGATGAACAAGTCGGAGCTTGAACGGGAGCGAGACGCCCGACATGAAGCTGCCGAGCCAGAATCCTTCGACTTTGCTGCTTGTCGTCATCAGGACTCGGGGACTGATGATCAACGGCTCATTGCTGAGCGTTCCATAAGCCAGCATGCGGCCATGATGGCCCAGACTTTGAATGACTGCCGACCCCGTGGCACCGCCGACGGCGTCAATCGCAAAGCCCGCTCCGGCACCTGACATGCTGATCGTCCTGCGAATAGATGCGCTGAGTGCCTCCGGCGTGTGTTTGGCTTCGTCGAAGACTTCAACATGGTCGGCCCCCAGACGGCGCAGTTCTTCTGCCTGACTTTCTCGCCGGACAATGTTGAATGTTCTGAACCCGGTCGCTTGCCCAAGTCGGATGATCATGCGTCCGAGCATGGAACCGGCGGCGGTCTGGACCAGCCATTGCCCTTGCGGGACTTTGAGGACTTCACGCGTCATCACCCATGCCGTCGCCGGATTCACGAAGAATGTGGCGGCCTGTTCCAGTGACAGACTTTTGCTGATGGGAATGACCTCTGTCGCCGGGACGACTGCATACTCTGCCCAGTTACCGCCGCGCCGATTGAGGACCACGACCCGACGCTTCATGAACAATCGGCCTCGCAGTCCGCCACCGGTTGCTTCGACCACGCCGACACCTTCAAAACCGGGCGTCGTCGGGCATTGAGCCGGAACGGTGTAGCGTCCGCGGATAAACATCAGATCTGACGGATTGATCGGCGTGGCCAGCATCCGCACCAGCACTTCGCCGGATTTTGGCACAGGGCGATTCGTGTCGCGCGTTTGAAGAACCGCCGAGGGCTCACCTGTCGTTTGAAACTGCACGGCTTTCATTGTGTGATCCATTCTGGTGAGCGGCACGGCGATAATGTTGCGGATGGAATTCTAGGCAAATGCCGCCAGTTCAACATCCGACTCCAAATCGCATTCGGACGGACTCACGCGAATTCTTCGCAGTGGAAGTGAATACCGGGCAAGTTGCGGTAGAATGCTCAACAACGTCGCACATGGTGGGCCGGCGCGGCTTGTCAGCCGCTGGTCCCACCCTACGATTTAAGATCCATCATATTCCATAGAGTCGATATTCATGTTTCAAGTCAAGCGCATTGTTGTCGGGGTAGAAATGCCGACGGAGCGCCCCTGGGATGCGTCGAAGCTGAAGTTGCCAGGTCGATTGGCCGTGCAGCAGGCGTTTCAGGTTGCCGGCGGTGGAGGGATTCCCATCACACTTGCGTCCATCCTTGAGAAACCGTCTGCCGGCTGGTTTGGTTCACATGAAGACGCTGAGCGACAGATGATCCAGGATCGGGTGGCCGCCGAAGCGGTCCTCAGCGAACTTCGGCAGCAGTACGCACCCGAAGCAGCGTCGGGCAAACAGGTGGACTGCGTTGTCCGAAACGGGGATGCGTGGGAAGAACTGATTCGGCTGGCTGGCAATCGCCCGGATACGCTCATCGTCTGCGGGACCCGCGATCTGGGATCGCTGCGACGAGTCCTCTTCGGCAGCACGGGACTCAAACTGCTGCGACTTGCACCTGGGTCCGTGTGGATCGTCAAACCTCCTGCGGAAGAAAATGATTCAGTGGACATCGTGGCCTGCACGGACCTTGGTCCGGTCGGTGCAGATGTCATTCGCACGGCGGTGTCGATGGCATCGAAGATTTCCGCGCGCGTCCATGTTGTGCATGCGGCGGACGAGGGGTCCGATGTGACCGATCTGACGGGCAAGGTTCATGAACAACTCGCCGCGACGGATTATCGGACTCTGCTCTCCGGTGTCAAAGTGCATGTGTCGGTTGGCGATGCAGATGAATGCATTCTGAAAGCCGTGCGAGAGTCGAATGCGGACCTTGTCATCCTTGGCACTTCATCCAAAACTGGTGTGTCAGGACTCTTGCCCGGAAGCACGGTGGAACGCCTGCTGCCGGAACTCAAATGTTCGGTTCTGGCGCTCAAGCCGGAAGGATTTCGATCCATGTTGCCCGCGGATTTCTGGACCATGCAACGGACGCAGCCGCTCCATTAATTGACAGGACGATGCCATGCAGCCCGATGATAAACTGTGTTACTGCTTTCATGTCAGTCAGCGGAAAGTTCAGAACTTTCTGCGGATTCACCGTCCGCGCGTGCCCAGTCAGATCAGTGAATGCGGTGGCGCGGGGACCGGCTGCGGCTGGTGTGTGCCGTTCCTCAAGAAAATGTTTGAAGCGGCGAAGTCCGACGAGGTTGCGTTAATTGCTGAAACCGCAGAACAATACGCTCAGGATCGAGCGGCCTACGTGCGCTGCGGCAAAGGAAAACCGCCCACGTCGGCGGAACCGGTTCCATGAAACGGACTGTTCAAACTATAAATGTCACTCGAAGGTGCGATTTGTGTAGCTTGGACATTCATGTCCGAGTCTTCACCACAGAAATACGCTGGCTGAAATACTATCGTTAAACAGCTATCATTGCCTTAGCAACATTGTTTGGCCATACGACGGACATGAATGTCCATCCTACTGAAGAGACTCATTGACAATGAACGAAAGCACCGCAGCCAGTCTGCTGGCGAATCTGAAACAGTTCTGGGGCTATCCCGGTTTTCGGCCATTGCAGCGCGAAGCCATGGCGCTGGTCATGAGTGACCGTGATTCGCTGGTCGTGCTGCCAACCGGCGGCGGGAAATCCCTGTGCTACCAGGTCCCGGCGATCAGTCGCGACGGAATGGCACTGGTCGTTTCGCCGCTGATCTCATTGATGAAGGATCAGGTCGATTCGCTGCAGGCCGTCGGTGTCTCCGCAGCCTGCATCAACAGTATGCAGACTGCGCAGGACAAACGTGATGTCGCGGGCAAGATCCGGCGGCGGGAACTCAAGCTGTTGTACATTGCCCCGGAACGTCTGGTTCAGCCGCAGACGATTGAGTTCCTGCAGGGAGCAGGCGTCTCATTTATCGCGATTGATGAAGCCCATTGCATCAGCCAGTGGGGGCACGATTTTCGTCCTGAATACCGTCAGTTGCGATGTCTGAAGACAGCATTTCCGAACGCGGCGGTACACGGCTACACGGCGACCGCCACGGGACAGGTGCGTGCAGACATTGCGGAACAGCTTGGGATCGCGGATGCTGAGATTCTTGTTGGAAATTTCGATCGTCCGAACCTGCAGTACCGCGTTGAGCGTCGCACAGATCCGACCGGTCAGCTTCAACGGATTCTGCAGCGACACAAGGGCGAATCGGGCATCGTCTATTGTATCAGTCGCAAGAATGTCGATAGCACCAGCGACTCGCTCAATCGTCTGGGCTTCAAAACGCTGCCCTATCATGCCGGCATGTCCGACGAAGATCGCCGAAAGAACCAGGACGCTTTTATCGACGAAGATGTCAACATCATCGTCGCGACGGTTGCGTTCGGCATGGGGATCGATAAGAGCAACGTGCGTTTCGTGATCCATGCGGAGATGCCGCAGTCGCTGGAAAACTACCAGCAGGAGAGCGGTCGCGCGGGACGCGATGGTCTGGAAGCTGAATGTTGTCTGCTGTATGCCGCGAGAGATGCGGATACCTGGGAATTCCTGATGAAGGATACAGAGGATTCTGCCGTGCGTCAGGCCGGTCAGCGGGCCGTGTCGGCGATGCAACAGTATTGTGTCAGCACTCGTTGCCGCCATCGTCAGTTGGTGGAACATTTCGGGCAGACGCTGGAAGCCGAAAACTGCGGCGCGTGCGATTTTTGCCTGAACGAAATGCAGCCCGTCGAAGAGCCCATGATTCTGGGGCAGAAAATCCTGTCCTGCGTCGTGCGCCAGGGGGAACGCTTCGGTGCGGCGTATACTGCGCAGGTGCTCCGTGGGTCGAAAGTGAAACGGATTGTGGAGAACGGCCATGACAAACTGAGTACCTGGGGACTCCTCAAGGACGAACCGGAACCTCAACTGCGAAACTGGTTCGACCAGTTGCTGTCGCAGGGATTTCTGCGTCAGGTTGGTGAATACAACTGCCTGGAGGTCACGCCGCTCGGACGTCAGTTGCTCAAAGGCCAGGCGACACCGATGCTGTTGCGACTGCAGGTGGCTGAGTCCGCTCAACCGGTGGATGATCAATGGCAGGGAGTGGACCGCGATCTGTTTGAGGAACTGCGTGGCATGAGGAATCGCCTGGCCGTTCAGAAGCAAGTGCCTCCATACATCATCTTTAGCGATGCAACTCTGCGCGATCTGGCGCGGCAACGACCCACAAATACCGAAACATTAACGCGAGTCCCCGGGATTGGAGCACAGAAACAGAAAGAATTCGGAGCGGCGGTGCTGGACACGATCAAAGAATGGTGCCAGGCACATAACCTTTCCACGAATATTGAAACTCAAAGTCCTGTTGTTGCGCGTTCCAGCGGCAAGAGCCGTTCATCGCAGACGAGCGACCGTGCTTCCGGAGAATACTTTGACCTGTTCGAACAGGGGCTGTCGATGGAGGATGTGGCGAATCAACTGGATCGCTCGATGGATACAGTCAGCAAGTACCTTGGGGAATACCTGAAGGCCCATCGGATCACTGATATCGATCCGTGGATTCCTGCGAATTTGCAGAAATTGGTGCAGCAAGCCATTGGTCAGGTTGGCTGCGAACGCCTGAAACCCGTGTTTGAACATCTGGAAGGCGCGGTCGATTACGCCCGAATTCGGATTGTTGCCACCGCATGGGAAATCCAGCAGTCAAACGTCGCAGACGATGAGTGAGAGCGGGACTTGTCGTGAGAAAATACAATTCGTCGCTCAAAGTTCGGGGTCGTCGCTTGAGATTCGCCGCAGTCGGCTGAATAATGCAGGGCTCGCGAATTGCTCGAACAGGGGCAAAACGCTGTCTCCAATCGCGGCGGGTCCAGCCTAACCGGGTCAGGTCCGAGAGGAAGCATCCCTGCGGTCACGGTACTCGGGTGCGTGCGGAGGCAGCGTTTTGCCCCTTTTTGCTGCGCGGTGATTGTTTTGTACAATGTGTACCTTGAGGAAATGTGCGCTTCAATGACTTCTCCACTGTCGCTGGTGTGAGGCGACGGAGCGGCTCGCCTGCGTAGGTCTGCCGCTCCGTCGGCGGACATCTGTCGCTTTGCCGAAAACTTCTCAGTAAAACCAAACTCCCAGGATTTGCAGAACCGAGTGAGCCGGAACAGCGCAAACCCGAGTTTCGTGCTTTGACACCTTTTCGGCAGGACTTGTGTTCAATTGGCGGTCGCCGTTCCGGCTTTTGCCGGGTTTGCTCGGTCCGGCCTACCGTGCGGTGCGCAATGCAGGCTAGAATCCTTTTGTTTCAAGTGAGAGCCAGTCAAGCCTTTGCAGGAATTGTCGCAATGCAGACTTCTGTTGGTGGATGCATGCTTGTCGTGCTGTTGACGCTGTTGTGCAGCACCGGCACGGCGGAAGCACAACCGACGTCAGACGATTCTGGTTCGCAGCGAATTCTTCCGTTACCTGAAGGCAAGCTGTCAGATGTGCAGACTCAGATGCAGTTGCTGCAGAGATTGCGGTCGCTGGTCGCTTCGTCGGACGGCACCGAGAAATCTGAATTGCCATCGCCTGCGGACTCTCCAAAAATCGATGACAAACAGTTGGAACAGTTGCAGCAGGCGCTGAAGAAGTTGCAGGAGCAACTGCCACCCGGTGTCACGCCACCGGACCTAGGCTCGATCCCGAAGGAGCAGTTGGATGAAGCGATGGCGAATCCAGCCATGCAACAGCAATTGAAGAAGATGCTGGAGCAGTTTTCGAAAGATGGTTTGCTGCCAAAGAATGACGGCGATGCTTCTAACTCACCGTTGCCTCCAGTTCCTCGGCGACGGGGACAATCTCCGGTGCAGCCATCAGCGCAGCAGCCGGAGCAGGCACCGCCATCAGTGCCGCCTGGCGAAAAGTCCTGGGAGTCGCTCAAGGACGCCATGAAGAAACTGTCTGAGATCGCTCAGGGTGGAAATAACAAATCGCCGCAGAATGACGACGGGAGTCCCGGTGTCGATGCTCCCGAGGATGGCGACGATGCTTCGCCGCGCACGTCCCCGAAACGCGGCAGCGGTGACGAACGACAGCCTCGCACCGATCAGCCTCGCACCGATCAGCCTCGCACTGAACAGCCTCGCACTGAACAGCCTCGCACCGAACAGCCTCGCACCGAACAGCCTCGCACTGATCGCAAAGATGCTGAGCCCGACGACGTTGAACCCGGTCAAGGCGACCCTGGAATCGATGAAGCTGGCAATCGTGAAACGCAGCAGCCATCGTTGCAGGCATTTCAGGATCTGCTCGAACGCTTCAAGGATTCGCAGCGAAACCAGCCGCCATCCGGCGATGGAACAAACGGCCCTGAGCCGGACGAGACACGATTGCCCGAGGTGCGTCCTGGTATGCGGTCGCCGCGCAGCGAGGAAGATGGAAGTGCCCCGGCACCGGACGCTTCGAAACGTGTGATTCGACGTCCGGATCGTGCGACGCCTGTTGAACCGCCAGTCAACTCTGGCCGGAGGACGTCTGAGCAAGGCGAAGTTTTCCCGCCTGCGGAAATGCCGTCCAGTAATCAACCACCGTCGTCGGCAGGAAAGAGTGATCCCAGGGTTCCGCAATCCGACCAGCAACCGCAGGATTTATCCGGGAATGGTTCGTCCGAAAGACCGATGCCTTCCGTCTCGGAATTCCTGAAGGAGCAGCTCCGCAGGGGATTTCCGACTCCCGATTCGAAAGAAGGAACTCCAGATTCCAAAATGTCTGGTGGGAATGAACGTCCGCAATCATCAATGCCACATGATTCCCGGCGCAATGATTCGGCACAGCCAGGTTCGCCGGATGCAGCCCCGGGAACGAACCAATCCAAGATCGATATTCAACGTGAGCTGCAAAAACGGGGCGTCCGTGGCACACTCGATAAACTGATCCAGAACGCTAAGGAAGAAACCAAAGCGCGACAACTGGCGCAAAAGCAGGCTGAGCAGCAGTCGCAACTGGATTCGCTTGCCGGTCAGCCCGGTAATCCTGGAGGTCAGCCCGGTACGGATCCCGGCCAACCGGGGAATTCGACTGGTCCCGGTGGTCAGAACGGAACTCCGGGTGACGCAGGTCTGCAGAAATCGCTCACGGACTTGCTGAGCGGTATGGACGACAACATGAAAGATATCGTCAAAGACGCGAAGTTTAGGGACCAGTCTGGCGAGTCGCCGAGTTCTGACAATTCTGCATGGCAGCAGGCCCCTCGCGATTCTGATTCCCGTGTGAATAAGTGGAACGATGCGGCGTCCGATTTCCTTTCAGATCTCAGCAAGGCACCCTCGATACCATCAGCACCGCAATCGTCATCTGCTGGCGGCAGTCCCATTTCTGCTGACGCACCGCTGGCCATCGGATCATTCTTTCTGGTCGGCCTGGGACTCCTGGGAATTGCGGCAGTCGCCGCGTTCCTCATGCGAAGACCGTTGCTAAAACTGGTCTCCGATGTCACAGGAATCGCCAGTCCGGGACGAGTCCGCCAGCCGAGTGAAATTCGCTCGCGGGAAGACGTCATCACGGCATTTCACGAACTGGCATTGAATCCAGCGAAACTGGTTGAATCCTGGTGGACGCACCGCGCGGCGGCAACAAAGCTGGCTGCGGAATCCCCGCAGCAGGGCCACGCTGTTCAGACACTTGCCGAAATCTATGAACAGGCACGCTACCTGCCGGACGATGTTGAACTTCCTGCCGACAAGATTCAGTCCGCTCGAACTGCACTGGCCGAATGCCGATAGCGGACTGTTCAATTGGTCTGGCTTTCTACGTGGGGTAAGCTTCCAGCTTGCCATCGCGGAATGAAAGATCCAGGCTTTTTGGAAGACCTGACAAGCTGGAAGCTTATCCCACGTTAAAACAACAGACCGCGAGATTGACGGAGACGGATACGTGTTACGATTTGTGCTGATCCTTGGTCTTGCCTGCTGCGTCCTGAACCTGACTGTGTTCGCGGACGAACCTGTTTTTCGGTGCCACGTGATCAATGGCGAATCGACATTTCCTGCCTGTGCCGTGTTTGATGTGAACGCCGACGGAAAACTGGACATCGTGTCCGGAGGCTGGTGGTATGCTGCTCCGACTTGGGAGAAACATTTCCTGCGGGATGTCGAAGAGATTCGCGGACGGTTCGACGACTATTCAAATCTGCCCTTCGACGTGAACGGCGACGGACGGCTGGATTACATCAGTGCCAATTATCGCAGTGAATCGATTTATTGGGTGCAGCACCCTGGCGAAAATGTGGCGGCTGATGCAGCGTGGCAGCGCCACGTCGCGGCAACTCCGGGAGCGATGGAGACAGGGCGGTTGGTCGATATCGACGGCGACGAACGATTGGATGTGCTTCCCAATGGAACGAAGTTCGCCGCATGGTGGGACATTGAGCCCGGCGCAACACCGAAGTGGACTCGCCATGAATTGCCGGCAGAACTTGCAGGTCATGGTGTCGGTTTTGGCGATCTCAACGGTGACGGTCGCGGCGATATCGTGGGGCGGCATGGCTGGGCCGAAGCACCACACGATCGCCGCAACGAACGCTGGGAGTTTCATCCTGAATTCGATCTCTGGCAGGACGCATCGATACCGATCCTCGTGCAGGATGTGGACGGCGATAGCGACAACGATCTCGTCTGGGGACGCGGGCATCGGTTTGGTGTGTACTGGCTGGAACAGCAACAGGACGCTGAGGGCAATCGACAATGGGTTCGTCATGCGATCGACACCAGTTTGTCTCAGGCTCACAGCCTGCTCTGGGCCGATCTGAATGGCGACGAACGCCCGGAACTCATTGCAGGCAGTCGTTTCATGGGGCACGAGGGCAAAGATCCTGGCGAATACAATCCGATGGTTGTTTGTGCATATCAGTTTCTACCTGAATCCCGGACATGGAAGCGGCAGACACTTTGGTCAGGTGATTCCGTCGGCTTGGGCCTTGATCCGAAAGTGGAAGATCTCGACGGCGACGGAGATCTGGATCTCGTCTGCCCCGACCGCAGCGGTTTATATGTCCTCGAAAACCTGGGGGTGTCGCCCGTTGGTGCTGTGTCGAATCAGGCTGCCGTCGTCGTTCAGGCCGACGACTATGATCACCAGAACGTCATGGTCCTGAAAGATGAAGCCGGTTCGATGCAGCCGATCACGACGCCCTTGCAGATGGGCAGGCGGCGGCAACAGATTCTGGCCGGAATGAGTCTGGCGATGGGGGCACTGCCGGATTCTGATCGCCGCGTGCCTCTTGATGTGCGAATTGTCTCGACGGAAGACGTCGATGGCTACGTGCGGCAGAAGATCTCATTTGCCTCGGAACCCGGTGATCGAGTACCCGCATGGCTGTTGATCCCCACAGGACAAACATCACCCGGAGCCGCGATGCTGTGTCTGCATCAGACAACTGGCATTGGCAAAGATGAACCGGCAGGACTCGGGGGACTCGAAAATCTGCACTATGCCCACGAACTTGCGAAGCGTGGCTTTGTGTGTCTGGTCCCCGACTACCCATCGTTTGGCGAATACCCGTATGACTTCAAAGTTCAGGGGCAGCACTACGGCAGCGGATCGATGAAGGCCATCTGGAACAATATCCGAGCGGTCGATGTGCTGGAGACATTGCCGCAGGTCGATCCGAATCGCATCGGTTGCATCGGGCATTCGCTCGGTGGTCACAACACGCTGTTCACTGCCGCATTCGACGGACGAATCCGCGCGGTGGTCACAAGTTGTGGCTTCACAGCCATGCATGACTACTACAAGGGCGACCTTGCTGGCTGGACCAGCGACCGTTACATGCCGCTGATTCGCGACGTCTATGGCAATGATCCCGCCAGGATTCCGTTTGAGTTTCAGGAAGTGCTGGCCGCGATTGCCCCGAGATCCATCTTCATCAATGCCCCCATCAGCGACGACAACTTCGACAACCCTGGTGTTCGCAAAGTCGTGGCGGAGGTGTCCAAAGCATTCGAAGTCTACGGGAACATCGCTGGCGAGATCACGACCCACTACCCTGAATCCGGTCACGATTTTCCGGATGATGTGCGTGAAGATGCCTATCAGTGGCTTGAGCAGCAGTTGAAGTGAAGGACAAACGTGGCGGGCCGCAGTTTCCGCATTCTCACGAATCCGCCCACAGATCACTCCTTCACGCACGTCGTGTGTACTGCGTGCGGCCAGAAATGATTCCGGCGAGCGGAGTGGCGTGAGCCCTCCGGTACCTCGCTTTTTGTACCGGCAAGCTGACGCATGCCGCTCGCCAATTCTTTCACTCATGACCGCGTGGAGTATGGAAAGTCGTCCCACCCTGTGCAACGTGACACTCTCAGCCTCAGCCCTGATTCCAGCGGCTCCACCATGTTCTGAAGAGCTGCCACTGAGTGTGGATGAATTCCTGCTGGCTCGGGCTGAGTGCGTCGGACTTATTGAAATGATGGGCGTATTCCGGATTGCCTTCCAGCACCATCAGGTACTTGTAGTACAGGACCAGATCCGGACCTTCGTCATAAGTGGACAACACGGTCAGCGCTTCGTTCAGTTCCTGAGCCAGCCGACGAGAATCGGGACAGCCGGTGGCGGCTTTTTCGCACAGGGCTACAAGTCGCAGCACCTCCCGTGGCAGAGCATTGCCCACGCCCGTGATCGCTCCAGCAGCACCGCAGTGTACGAAACCATGGTAGACCTGCGTATCGACGCCGACCATCAGCGTCAGACCCGGATCGCGATTCGTGATGTGTTCGGCGGCGTAACTCAGTGAGTCCGCTCCGCCGAATTCCTTGAAGCCGACAAGATTCGAAAACTCTCGCTGCAGGTCAAAGAACAGATCGGCCTTCGTTTCGAATCCATAGTACGGACTGTTGTAAATGACGGCAGGCAGACCAGCCGCCGCTTTGAGAACACCCGCGAAATGATGCCGCTGCGCCGCCGCTGAAGTGCCTCGTGAGAGAACTCGCGGAATCACCATCAGCCCTGCCGCACCAACTTTCTTCGCATGCGCCGCGTGGGCAGCGGCAATCGCCGGATTCTGCGCACCTGTCCCGACCACGACCGGAACCCCCGCCTCACACAATTGTCGCACGCCTTCCTGTCGCTGAGCATCCGTCAGCAGCGGCCAGTCGCCCATCGAACCGCAATACACGACGGCTCTCATGCCGATTTCAATGAGTTCCTTCGCTTTCGCAACCAGTGCGGAAAAATCCGGCACGCCGTCAGCGGAGCAGGGTGTCATCAGGGCAGGAATACAACCACAGAACACGTTGGATTTGTCGGACATTATTTCTTCCGGAAAGCAGAACACGGCAATGAGAGAACATACCTGCCGCGAAATGTATCAGGTCGTCGCTGTGTCTTGAAACCATCCGTACCGCGCAGTCTGTAGGGTGTGACAAGCAACGCGCGGGCACACCGCATCACAGACATGGTGTGCCGGCGCTGCCGCTTGTCACACCCTACCAATTGACCAACCGGCCAGTGTGCCGAAGGACGGTGAGCCACACGGCGCTATACCGCACGCGATTGGCATTGGCTCGTTTAACCGCGTGCCCAGCGGGCCGCGCGGGGCGTCTCGCCGGGGAATTCCAGCGCGCGGGGCGTTGCCCA